>JANXCF010000009.1 GCA_025059995.1 Leptospiraceae bacterium | reverse complement strand
TAAATGATCTCCAAGCTCAAAGGAAAAGTTACTCGAGTTGATGTTCAAACCATTTACATCGATACTGGCACAGTTGAGTATGAGGTTCATGTCCCATTGAACGTCATCGAAGAAATCCAAAAAAACAAAAAAAAAGTCTGGGAGATTTATATTTACCACTACAACCAGGGGGAGCTCGAAAGGCTTTATGGGTTTTTGGAATTTACGCAGAGGGAGCTCTTCAAAATCATGATTTCATTAAAAGGCATTGGACCTTCTTTGGGCTTGAGTTTACTTTCTCATCTAAATGTAGATCAACTTTTGGATGCATGCGAAAAACACGATATCGAAACCTTAACCAGAATCCCACGAATTGGAATTTCGATTGCTGAGTCTCTGATTTTCGAGGTCAACCGAAAAAAAGCCGTCTTTCAAAAACTTCGTGATGGCTCAAAACCCATCTCTGTTCCTTTGGAAGATGTGATTTCGGGATTAAAAAACTTGGGCTACAAAGAAAAACAAATCCAAGAGGCAATCCGAAAAATCCAAGCAAGAAAGGAGCTTCCTCAAACCGCCTCAGACTGGATTCGAGAAACACTAAAAATCATCAAAGATTGAAGGAATTTACGAAGATTTTTGTGTAGGTTTTCATATCGCAGCTTGGTGATCTTTTCGTCTGTGAGTTTTTTTTGATTTCGTTGGATGTAGGTTTCCACTTTGTGGGTAAACACTTCTAAATCTTGATAGTTTTTTGCTAATTCTTGAAACCTCTGATAGAATTCTTTTTGTTGATCAAGACTCATTGAAGGTTTGTAGGGTTTTAATAGGTCATGGATTTCTTTTGCTAAAATTTCTATCTCTGGATGAAGTTTGGGCTTTATGGGATTTTTTTTAAAAAATTTATAAATCTCTTTTACTTTTGATTTGTCAATTTCGGGGAAGTTTTTCAATTCTTTTTCTGTTAACATGGGAATGTTTTGAATCTTTGATCCTCTTTTCGTGAGGTTGAAAATTTGAACTTGGTTTTGTAATTCTACGGCAGTTTCTTCGAACCAAAGTCGGTATAAATCCATCACCACATCTCCGTAGGTTTGTGGGGTACTAATTCCGGGGACCTTTGTTTTGATTCGTTTTTGAAAGAGAATTTCGTTTTGGTGTTCTAATGTGTGAGTGCGATGGATGAGGATTTGCCATTTTTCGTAGTGATGGGTTCCTACGCAGTGAAGTTGTCTATTGGTCCATGCTAAATCCTGTCCAATCAAAAAGATGGTTTTTGAACCAAAAAATCGAGCAATTTCAAAAGCATTCGTAGAAACCGAACCTCCTGATTGGATGCTTCCCACCTCCTCGGATAAAAGAGATTCAACGAATTGAATTCCTTTGGTTTTGAAAGAAATCGGTTTTCCATCAGGCTGAAACGCATATTGAATCGTAGAAGAAAAAATCCATCCCAGAGGACGAAGTTTTCTTAAAAGAAAAGGATGAACCACGAGGTCAGCAATAATCAAAGTATCATCGAGCTTCAGACCCCGAAAGTGAAAATAAGTGTGGATTTGCCCATCCAAAAGAACCACAAAATCAGGTTGGATGCCCATCTGATGAAGTGGCTTCAAAGAAGCATCTGTTGCCAGTAGTATGGCTTTATTTTGGAGGGATTCTAAGACGGATTTACTTTCTTTGAGGGAAGGACCCGCTCCAATGATCACAAAAGGAAATGGCAGAGCATTTTTGTAAAAAATTAAGCGATTGTGTTTTTGTTCTCGGGAAAGATACATGGCATTGTTGAGGATATTTTGAAACCAAAGGTTTTCGAACTCGAAAGTCGTAAGTAAACTCGATAACTGGCTTTTAAGTAAAACTGAAGTTTTCTGCATGATGTTTTGATAAAACAAACGATTGAGATTTACTGACGGAAGGTGCTGAAAAAACCGAAATCCCCGTATTTTCTCCGGTGATAATTGATATAAATACTCCCAAAGAAGTTGGAGGTTCTTTTCGGTGATGACATGACAATTCGGACTCAGCAAATACTCATGAAACCCCAAACTATAATTCCAATAAAAACCTAAAATTTCTTCGTTTTGTTCAATGATGATGGTGATTTGGTTGGGATTTCGATGTTTTAACAAGTAGTCAAAAAAATATAAGTTTCCCAGTCCCAGAAAAAACCAAATCCGATTTTCTTGGAACTTTAAAAGTTGTTTTGATAGTCTTTCCATTTCTTGAATGGGATTCTTGGTAGAGGAAAGGGGAACATTTTTATATAAAAGATAATAACCTTTTAGCTCAGCTTTGTGGAAAGAAAGATTGTTTTTTTGTTTTTCCCATTGGGGTAAGAGAACTCTAAGATAAGGTTTTCGTGCAAAAAGGACTTCTTTTTGATCTTCCAAGAAATCTTTTGGAAGTGGGCTTAAAATAAAATCATTCATATAAAACTCTCATAGTTTTTTGTAATTTTCATAAAGAAAATTAACTTGCAAAACTGATCCTACAAAAAATATCGATGGTTTAAGTTAACATCCAACATGCAAAACGAGAATCTTAAAGAAAAAGAAAATAAAGTTCATCTTCATCCCGTGCAGTTTATCGGAATCCTTTTTTCGATTGTGTTTGAGTTTCTTGGTTTTTTGATTTTGTTTTTTTTCTTTGGGTTTTTGCTTCAAAAGTATGTGTTTGATGGGAGTCCTTTTGTTTTGATTTTGTCGGTTCTTGTGGGGTTTTCTTTGGGGATGTATTTTTTATATCAACGTTCGAAAAGACTGAGCTCTGCATCCCTCAAGGATTTAAAAAAACAAGAAATCAGAGGATTTCTCTTCCGCAGAGAAAAAGACTACCAACAAAAAATGGAAGAACTCCAGAAGAAAATCCAAGAAACAGAAAATCATTTGGAAAAATTTATAAAAAAAAATAAATAATGAAACTTTGTCGGGTTCATACTATTTGGTTGAGTTTACCTGTTTTTTGGGTTTTGGTTTTTTTGATTTTTGGAAATGAAACAACTACTTTGGGGGTTTATCGGTTTTTGGTTTTGAATTTCGTTTATGTGATAGCAACAATTCCTTTTTTTTATTGGTTTTTTATTCGTCATTATCGAAAAAACGATCCCAAGAGTCTGATTCCCATTCAGGTAGAAATCTTTGTTCATTTTTTGTTCGCATTTTTGTTCATGATATATTCTCAAATCCTCAATACCTATTTGCCAATTTACTATTTTTTGATTTTTTTGATTGTCTACTTCCTTTTTAAGCTTGCAATTTTACTATGTAGTAAAAAAACATACTTAAATTTATGAAAATTAAAAAAATTATACTATTCTTTTTATTATTTTTTTTTAGTGTTTCTCTTTTCGGTGGCGAAGAGAAAGAAAGTCATTCCCATTGGCACCAACCTACGCTGGATGAAGTGATTACCCACCACTTGATGGATGAACCCCTGTTTGAATTTCAAATCGGTGGAAGAAAGGTTTATCAAGGTGAACCGGGTTTCGATAAGGACCCATATCGTAGATACATATTTCGTGATGAAAAAGGATTATACAAATACGAAGGTGGAATCCCCCTCCACATCACAAAGCGTGTGGTGATGATGTGGATTGTTGCCATTTTGCTTTTAGTGATTTTTATCACAGCAGCAAATAAAATTGCCAAAAATCCCTACAAAATTCAAGGACGTTTTGCAAATTTGGTTGAAGTTCTTTTTCAGTTTGTACGTCATGATATCGCTGAAGCTAATATGCATCATCCCAGCAATTTCTTTTTAGGATACATTCTCACAGCTTTTTTCTTTATTCTGTTTAGCAACTTGTTGGGGCTCTTCCCACCTTTTGGTGAGATTGCCGAAAAAATCTACTCTGCCATTACGGGGCATCATCATCCCCACGAGGTAGGTGTTTTGCCGTCTCCTATCCTTGCGATTTGGCCCGGAATTACTGTTACTGGTGATATTGCTGTCACTTTTACTTTAGCTGCCATGACCACAATTCTCACTTGGGTTGCCGGGTTTAAATATCAAGGAATACAATTCATTTGGCATGCAGTTCCTTCGGGAGTTCCCTTGTGGTTATATCCTTTGTTGTGGCCTATTGAGTTTTTGGTAGCACCTCTTGCTAGAGGTTTTGCTTTGATGATCCGGCTTTTAGCCAATATGACCGCTGGACACGTGGTGATTTTAGTGATTGCAAGTTTTATCTTTCAATTTTCAAAATGGACCCTTTTGGCGGTGTTTGTGGCTTTTCTTTCTGTTTTTGGTATGTCATTTATGTATGTTTTGGAATTCGTTGTAGCATTCCTACAAGCATTTATTTTTACTTTATTGTCTTCTATTTTCATCGGGTTAAGCATGCATAGGCATTAATGCACTTTTTTAAGGAGGAAACGATGATAAGTTTGGCATTCATTGGAGTGGGCCTAGGAATAGGCTTGGTGATAATTGGAGCTGGCTATGGAATCGGTAAAATTGGTTCCTCAGCAGCAGAAAGCATCAGTAGACAACCAGAAGCAGCGGGAGCAATCCAACTTGCTATGATTATCTCTGCTGCCTTAATTGAAGGTGCGACTCTCTTTGCTCTTGTGATTGCTTTTCAATTGGGTGGAAAGATCACCGACGAAATCATGCTAAAATACGCAGAAAAACCTGCAGTTGTTGAACAACAAACCGGAAAATAATCCGGTTTGTATATTTCTTTATTGAAAAAGGAGGATAATCATGAAGATTCTTTTAGCAGGTGGAATAGCTCTTTTGGAAATGAATCCCGGTTTAGTGATTTGGACAACCTTTACGTTTATTTTGGTAGCCGTTCTTTTATACATATTTGCTTGGAAAAAAATCATTGTTGCCTTAGATCAGCGAGCTGAATACATTGAAAATAACATCAAACAAGCAGAAAAGCTTCGGATTGAGGCTGAACAGAAATTCCAAGAATACGAAACTAAATTACTAGACCTCAAGCAAGAAGCTCAAGAAATCATCCAAGAAGCCAAAAAAGATGCAGAAAATCTCAAAAACGAAATCGTCCAAAAGGCAAAAGTGGAAGCCGAAGAATTACGAAGAAGAGCTCAAAAAGAAATCAACTTGGCTAAAGAATCAGCCATCCAAGAAATTCACAACTATGCCATAGAGTTATCTATGGAAATAGCAAGAAAAGCCATCCACAAAACGTTAACACCCGAAGAACATCGAAGGTTGCTGGAGGAAACTTTAAGAGAGTTAAAGTCATCGCAAAACTGATTGGGGTAGATTATGATATTCGAACAAATCCCAGATTCCTACGCAAAGGCTTTATTAGAACTCACTCAAGGGAAAGAACAAGAAACCATTGACTATTTATCCCAGGTTGTAGAAGTCATCAGAAAAGACCGAGAAATAGAAAATTTTTTTTACAATCCTGCCATTAGTAGAAATTGGAAAATTGATGTAATTAAAAAAACTTTTCAGGAACTCTTACCTGAGGTATTACTGAATTTTCTTTGTGTTTTGGCAAAAAACGATAGAATGATATTTCTTGAAGAAGTCCTAGATATCTATCGTCAATACTACGATCAAATGATGAACATCATTCCAGTGAAGGTAATCACAGCTATTCCATTGGATGAGTCGTTAAAAAAGAATATCATAGAAACACTCAGTCACTATTACAAAAAAAATGTGGATGTAGAATTTATTACCAAACCAGAAATCATTGGTGGTATAATTATACAGTCTCAAGGTTATGAAATTGATGACAGCATTAATACGAAATTGAAGGTCATTTATAAAAACTTAAAAAACACAAAACTTACTGGAGTTGTATATGAAGATTAAAGTCGATGAAGTAGTTAATTTATTGAAAAAAGAAATTCAAAGCTTCGAAAAACAATTGGATTTAACAGAATACGGAGAAGTAATTTCAGTAGGTGATGGGATCGCAAGAATCTATGGTTTAGAAAATATAATGGCAAGCGAAATGGTGGAATTCGAAGACGGAACTATAGGTTTGGCTTTTAACTTAGAAGAATCCTCTGTTGGTGTAGTAGTATTAGGAGAGTATGAGCAACTTCGTGAAGGAATGAAGGTAAAACGAACTGGAAAAATTCTCCAAGTTCCTGTTGGAAATGCCCTTCTTGGTAGAGTGGTTGATCCTCTGGGACGACCCTTAGATGGTGGACCCGAAATCAAAGCAGACATGACCTATCCAGTAGAACGTATAGCTCCTGGGGTTGTAACGAGAGAACCCGTGAAAATTCCCTTACAAACCGGGATCAAAGCGATTGATTCCATGATACCCATTGGAAGAGGTCAAAGGGAATTGATCATTGGAGACCGAAATACAGGAAAAACCGCCATTGCTGTAGATACCATCATCAATCAAAAAGGACAAGATGTGATTTGTGTATATGTGGCTATCGGGCAAAAAGCCTCCAAAGTAGCAGCTGTTGTGGAAAAATTAAAACAATATGGTGCTATGGATTATACAATCGTTGTAAATGCTTCCGCTTCAGATCCTGCGCCACTGCAATACTTAGCACCTTATGCAGGTTGCGCAATGGCGGAGTACTTTATGTATGAACATGGAAGACATACGCTTGTAGTCTATGACGACTTATCGAAACAAGCGAATGCGTATCGACAAATGTCCTTGCTTTTACGTAGACCTCCAGGACGAGAAGCTTACCCAGGGGATATTTTTTATCTCCATAGCCGGTTGTTGGAGCGAGCAGCAAAAATGAACGATAAATACGGAGGAGGTTCGTTAACAGCTCTTCCTATCGTGGAAACTCAAGAAGGGGAAGTTTCAGCTTATATTCCAACGAATGTGATTTCGATTACAGATGGACAAATTTATCTACAACCAGGTTTATTTGCGGCAGGGCAACGACCAGCGGTTGATGTGGGGATTTCCGTGAGTCGTGTAGGTGGAAATGCTCAAATCAAAGCCATGAAGGCGGTGGCAGGTCGCCTTCGTCTGGATCAAGCCCAATTCAAAGCCTTGGAAGCCTTCGCTCAATTAGGAACAGAATTGGATCCAGCAACCCAAGCTCAGTTGGATCGAGGTTATCGAGTGATGGAAATCCTCAAGCAAGATGAGTCTGATCCCTACCCAGTTGAAGATCAAGTCGTTGTGATTTTTGCTGTGACACGTGGATTGTTCGATAAAGTACCTGTCCCAAAAATTCGTGAGTTAGAGAAACTCCTTCTTAAACACTTAAAAGAAGCCCATCCAGAAATCCTCAAGTCCATTGCAGAAAAGAAAATTATTGAAGATGAAAAACTGTTAGAAAACACCATCATGGATTTTGTGAATTCTTATTTGAGTGGAACAGCTGCTGATATTCGAACCAAAAAAGCTTCTTAAAGGGATAAACTATGGCAGGATTAAAAGAAATCAAAAAGCGAATCAACTCCGTAAAGAACATACGAAAAATCACCAAAACGATGGAGATGGTTTCAGCTGCTAAATCACGAAAGATGATGTTGCGCGTTCATGAGTCTCAACCCTATGGAAAGAAAATCTTCGAAATCATGGAAAACTTATCCCAGATGGTGGGGAATGTGGATAGTCCTTTTCTACAACCCAAAGAAGATCCCAAAACGTATTTACTCTTTATCATCACTGCTAATCGAGGATTATGTGGAGCTTACAATTCCAATGTTTTGAGATTAGCAAGACAAAGAATCAGAGAACTTCAAGAAAAAGAAAAAAATCTTCGGATTTACGTAATGGGCAAAAAAGGAGCTACCTACTTTAAATTTGTTCGTATCCCAGTGGATAAAGTATATCCAAACTATGAGGACAAAATACGTTTTGAGGATGCGAAAAATATCATGAATGAGTTGATGATGTCATTTCTTCAGGGTGAGTTTGATGTTTTGGAGGTGATTTCTACCCATTATTATTCTTCAACTTCCCAAAAACCTGATGTCAAGCAATTACTCCCCATGATTACAGCCGAGAAAAAAGAAAGGGTCGAACCGAACACTCTATTTCTTCCTTCGAAAGAACAAATCCTCAAAAAGATCATTCCTTATATGCTTGAGTATTCCTTATATAAGCTGATGTTAGAGGCAACAACATCCGAGCAAATTTATCGAAGGATTGCCATGAAATCCGCATCCGATGCAGCAGGAGATATGACTAAAATTTTAACAAGGATGTATAACCGAAAACGACAAGGAAAAATTACTCAAGAAATAGCAGAAATCGTAACCAGTGCTGATGCTATACAATAAAAGAAGAGGTGTAATATGAATGTGAAACATAAACCATCCTATGGAAAAATCACACAAGTTATTGGAACTGTTATTGACGTGGCTTTCGAGAATGATCGGATCCCAGAAATTTACGAAGCTTTGGAAATGGTTGTGGATCGTTTTGGTAAAAAGGAGCGATTAGTAGCAGAGGTTCAACAACAATTGGGAGGAAGACGTGTTCGGGCTGTAGCACTTTCATCAACTGATGGATTAGTTCGTGGACAAGAAGTAATTGCCACGGGTGCCCCTATTAGTGTTCCTGTGGGGGATGTGACGTTAGGAAGGATTTTTAATGTTTTAGGCGAAGTCGTAGATGACGGACCACCAGTTCAAGCAGATGAATATTGGCCAATCCATAGAGAAGCTCCAAAAATGATGGATCTTGAACCGAAGGTTGAAATTTTTGAAACTGGCATCAAGGTGATTGATTTACTTGCACCTTATACAAGAGGTGGTAAGACTGGACTTTTTGGTGGAGCTGGTGTAGGAAAAACCGTTATCATCATGGAGTTAATCCACAACCTTGCAAAAGAACATGGAGGATATTCTGTTTTCGCAGGTGTGGGAGAAAGAACCCGTGAGGGAAATGATCTTTGGTTGGAGATGAAAGAATCAGGCGTTATCAGTAAAACTGTTTTGTGCTATGGACAGATGAATGAACCGCCTGGTGCGAGATTACGTGTTGGTCTGAGTGCCCTGACAATGGCGGAATACTTACGTGATGTAAAAGGGGTAGATTGTTTACTCTTTATTGACAATATCTTCCGTTTTAGCCAAGCGGGTTCTGAAGTTTCTGCCTTGTTGGGTCGTATGCCCTCAGCTGTGGGTTATCAGCCAACCTTGGCAACGGAAATGGGGGAACTCCAAGAACGTATCACATCCACAAAAAGAGGTTCCATTACGTCAGTACAAGCGATTTACGTTCCAGCAGACGACTTAACGGATCCAGCGCCTGCAACAGCTTTTATCCATTTGGATGCTACAACTGTATTGAGTAGAGCCATTGCCGAAAAAGGAATTTACCCGGCTGTAGATCCTCTTGATTCTTCCTCCCGAGCTTTACAACCTCATATTGTAGGACAGGAACATTACCAAGTCGCAAGAGAGGTTCAAAGAATCTTACAAAGATATAAAGACCTACAAGATATTATTGCTATTTTAGGTATGGATGAACTTTCAGAAGATGATAAAATTTTAGTGGCAAGAGCAAGAAAGATTGAGAGGTTCTTATCACAACCATTCCATGTTGCTGAACAATTCACTGGTAGAAAAGGGATTTATGTGAAGTTGGAGGATACCATTCGATCCTTCAAAGAAGTTATCTCTGGTAAATACGACCACATCCCAGAACAAGCATTCTACATGACAGGAACAATTGATGATGTGATTGAAAATGCGAAAAAAATGGGAGTTCAAGTTTAATTAGCCGATGATCCGGCTTTTCTTTTTCTGAAAGGAACAGGATATGACACAAGAAGGATTATTTTTAAGTTTGGTTACACCATATCGACCCATATTCGAAGGAAGTGTTAAGAGTGTGATTATCCCTTTGTTTGATGGATTAGCTGGGATTTTAAAAAATCATGTTGATGTCATAGCTGAGTTAGGACCTGGTAAAGTTGTTATTACCACTGATGAAGAAAAGGTAGTATATTTTATTGATGGTGGTTTTCTCGAGGTAAGAAAAAATAAAGTCACTTTATTAGCCAACGAAGCATACAAAAAAGAAGAACTCAAAAAAGAACAGATTCAAAAAGAATTCCAAGAAGTTCAAAAACTCAAAGCTCACGGAAGCGAACTAATAGAATTAAAATTACAAAAGCTTGACGCTCTAAGAAAAAAATTATCTTTTATACAAGAAAATTAATCTTGACTATTTCTTCTCTTTTTTATTTTTTTCTATCAGGTAGAAAAGTCATTTTTCTTTCTAAGAAAACCGAAAATGTAAAAAATATATGAGTCAAAAAGAAAGTTCATCGCAATTTGAAGACATAGATTTTGATTTAGAAGCCCTTGATCTACCTGATTTTACTTTGGATGATGAACTAAATATAGATTTAGATGAATCTGTAAATAAGCTTCATGACTATGATTATGAAGTGAAATCTGACTCTGATGATGTTAATGCTAATCATGAACTTTTATTAGAACAAGAGAATCAAGAGGAATATGAAGATTTTGGTTCTGTAGCACTTACGAGTAACGAATTAGATGAGATTTTGGAACTTGAGTCGATAGATCAAGTTTCTGAGAAAGAAATAGGGTCTGAATTAGATAAAGACTCCCATGGAGATTACTCATCCGAATTAGAAATAAGTGATACATTAGAAAAAAAGGAGTCTGTGGAACTCCCAGAGCCTATTGAAATCGATTTAGAAGAAATGGATGAATCTAATTTAAAACCTCTAAAAACATCAAATGAAACAACAGAAATTGATGAAGTAGAGCAGCCTATTAGTCTAAGTGAAAATGAGTTGGATGATATTCTATCAGAAGTTCCAGAGGATTTTGAGATTGATGATATACAAGAAACGAATGAGGACCTCCCCTTGCTTGAAGTCCCTGAACCTGAAATTCCAGAAGAAGAATTAGTAAACAAAATAGTATTAGAGGATGAAGAAAAGCCCATCTATGAAAATCAGGGAGCCAATAATTTGGATGAGAAAGATTTTGAAATGCCTAAACTTTCAGACGTTTCTATTGATGATGATGAGTCTATTTCACTTACACCTGAAGAACTTGATCAAATTGTGTCAGGTGAAGAATTCCAGGATTTAGCTTTAGAACTTCATGAAGAAGTAGAACAACAAGAAAACGTTCAAGTTGATGAAATATATAAAGATGATTTAGAAACCATCGAAGTTCCGGAACCGATTGTAGAAGATGAAGAAAAAATAGCCCTTACAGACAATGAACTAACAGACATTATAGAAGAAATTAAAGGAGACTTGGATCAAGTAGTAGTACCAGAGCCAGAAATTTATGAAGTAAAATCAACACTTGATCAAGGAATTCAAGAAAAAGAAATAAAAGATAGAAGTTCCCTAGTAGACGAGATAGAAAGTGAAACTGGCATACGAAAAGAAGAACTAAAAAAGATCATTGCATACTTGGATACTCTATTTGATAAGCTGCCTGACGATGTAATCAAAGAGTTTAGCCGTTCCGAATATTTTAACTTATATAAAAAAGTGATTGAGACTTTAGGAATTTATCCACCCGAAAACTAAAACTAAAATGGGACTTTTCGAAAAAGCTTTAGCTTTTCAAAAAGAAAAGCGGGGCTTATACCACAAACTTATAGAATTTCGAAAAAAATTAGAAGAAGAACCTAAAAGCCTTTATTTAAAGGCAAAGAAATTTCGGGAACTATTCAATGAAAAAATTGATTTACCGAGATATAAAATCGACGATCAAAAAACCAAACAGGATCCAGAGCTATTAGAATTACAACCTCCCAAAGTTGATATATTTGAAGAATGGGAAAAAGAAATCCATCAAGAGCTATCTCAAAAATCCAAGGACGAAACATTACCCAGTCGAATTCTTGAAGAAGAGGAAGAAGTATTAACTCTTCCTGAAGAAATTCACATTGCTGGTCAGAAAAGAATCGATTACTACTTATCTCTTTTTGACTTTGCAGAAGAACTTCAAGAATTAGAAAATTATGAAGAAGTTTTGGAAATCATCTCTTTTAGTATTCAAGAACAGTTAGGAACTCGATCTATTTTAGTTTTTGGAAATCAAAATGTATTTAAAGAAAATCAACCATCTTTTTCTTCAATAATCCAAGTAGGTTATGAAGAAATCTCATTGGAGCTGAATTATGACGATGATTTTATCAAAGAATGTAAAAGTGTTCCACAAGCACAAGGTGAAATTTTCTATTTGAATTCGTTAAAAAAGAAACTTAATACCCTTCAAACGAAACTAAAGGACTTTCAAAATATCTTTAATGATTTTGTTATTTATTTTCCTTTGATGGATGTGATGGATGCAGAGAGACGTATCTTTGCTATTTTCTTTATATCAAATCCTTTAGATCGAAATGATTATATATTAGATGATCTGGAATTTCTGAGGATATTGATAAAGCTGAGTGTTTCCAAGTTAAAGCAACTTCAAAAGAACTTTGAATTCTATGAATATGTCCAAGAAACAAAAGCATTCAATGAATACACGAAAAACTTATTAGAATTTACAACAGAAATAACTTCATTTAAGAATTTAGATCAAGTTTTTGATGCAATTCAGTCATTTTTAGAAACGAATTTCTCTGTTTCCATGTTTTCATTCATTTTATTGGATACTGATCAAAACTCATATAAATTATTTTCTGGTAAGAACATTTCTCTAACTAGTTTGCAAAAATTTGATTTATCATTTCAAAGTGATTTAGTGAATTTGGTATCTAATTTGAATCAAGTATATGATTTGAAAGACTTTAAAAATCATCAAGATGTGATTGATAATTATTCTGAAGAAGATATTGCTCTAATGGAAAGTTTTCTTATTGTTCCTATAATTCATCAAAATTGGCTGATAGGAATGTTGATAATTCACAAGTTTTCCCGAACACAAAATCAGAATCAATTTTCATGGTTATTGTATTTTGCTACGTTTATCGCACCTGTTATTTCAAATCTTCTGTTTTTCAAAGAAAGGGATTTAGTTCTTAAAGATACATTTAGTCCTATAAAAAGTCTCTTGGAGAAAGAAATCCAAAAATCAGATGAACTACAAATTCCTATAACGATAGTGGATTTCAAAATCAAAAATATCAAACGATTAATGGCAGTAAATGAAGTCAAAAAATTGGAAGAAATCTTGAATAAATTCATAAACACTATCAGAAAAAGTTTAAATAAACAAAGTTTTTTTTCTAGATTATCTTCAAGTAGATTGATAATTCTATTAGAAAATCATACCCAAAAAGATGCACAAATGTTCCTAAGAAAATTGATTACAACAATCAAAGAAGAGAATGTTTTTTTAGAATCTCCCATTGAACCCATCTTTACTTATGAAATCTACACGTATCCAACGGATGTAGATAATATTAAAAAGATACTTGCTTTATTGGATATATAATTAATTCACGTAGTATGAAATGGAAAATAATAGGAATCATTATCTTTTTCAATGTGAGTATTTATTGTAAAACTACACAAAAAGATGAAACGTCTTTAGAAATTGCCTCCAAAATTGAAACAGAAACTTCGAAAAGTGAAATTTTCGAACACCCTTACTTTCTTGATTTAAGTAATAAACTTAAAGAGGAAGCGATAAGAGTTTTGATCATGAATGATAAATATACATATAAACAAATAGGATACATAGAAGAATTCGAAGTCATACCTGATCCTGTCGGAGATCAAGAACAATTAAAAAAATATCGTGAATATGATCAATTATTGAATTTCAAAGATTGGAATTTCGAAGGGGTTTTGAAGGTCAAGCTAAATCCTCATTCAGGAAGTATTGAAAAATTACATTATCACCCTAACTTCATTCCAAAGATGAAGCAAGCACTCCAGCTATTCATGGATGATGCCTCAAGATATCGATTTCGTTATCTCAATGATGAAAAAAAACAGATTGATGAATTTTACATTCGAATGCAGTGGATTATCCAAAAGGATCCCAACTTAACAGAAGAACAATCAAAACAGAAAGCTATTGAATACATCAAACGTTCTTTAAAGCAGTGATTATCCCTTTTTATATTGAATTGGTTTTTTATTCTATTCTTTTTGTGGCATTGGTTATTGTTGGTTATGGTTTTTATGTTTTTATTTATTCACCATCAAGAAAGCTATATTTGGATTTACAATCACCTCCGCCATTAGTTGGAGACGTCAAAGAGATTGTGATTGATAACAATACTCGAAGGAAAAGTGTTTTTATCGGTTTACTCCAATCGGATATATCTTTACGATTGAAGGGGATTGAAGAACCTCACTTAGAAATACATTTCCAAAAAGAAAAAGGACTGGAAGAATACCTACTAACTTTTAAACCTCATGCAAAAAATAAAGTGTTTTGGAAAGCTCCACACACAACAAACTACTCATTTTTAAATGAAGCTGTTACTGTTGAAAGTCGAGAATTCATTGGTCATCCCGCGTATATTCGGATAATTGCTTTTATTCAAAATAATCGACCTATACATTATGTGGAATTCGAACTATCGGTAAAATATTTCTATGATAGTTTTGGAGACGAGAAAATGAAATTCATTTTTAAAGTTATAAAAATCTATCCTGGCATAGACCTAAAGTCTCGCGATAAAAAAGGGATTTATTCCTTTGGAAAACCAAAAGCCGAAGAAGTAGAAGCACTTACTTGATTATGGGATACTTATGAAAACTTTAGAACTAAAAGCTTATTTGCAATGCATGGATTGTCATCAAGTTTACCCTATTGATGAAGTCATATTTCGCTGTCCTTCCTGTAATGGATTATTAGATGTTAAGCATGATATTGAAGCAATCAAACAACGATCTTCTATAGAATGGAAAAGCATATTTGATGAGCGTTTTCGCAAAGGAAATTATCCTTACAACTCGGGGGTTTGGGGGAAGAAAGAATGGGTTCTACCCTTCGTGAAAGAAGAAAATATTGTTTCTTTAGGAGAAGGTGCTACTCCCCTTATTCCATTAACTAAATATGCTCAGGAACTAGGCTTACAAGAACTTTGGATAAAACAAAGTGGAGTGTCTCATACAGGTTCTTTTAAAGATTTAGGAATGACGGTATTGGTGAGTCATGTAAAGCAATTGATTTTTGCGGGAAAACCAATTCGTGCAATTTCTTGTGCTTCAACTGGTGATACCAGTGCCGCACTCGCTTCTTATGGAGCTTATGCTGGAATCCCTGTGATTATCTTCCTTCCAAAAGATAAGGTTTCTTTGGCTCAACTAATACAGCCTATCTCTAATGGAGCTCTTGTGTTGAGCTTAGAAACAGATTTCGATGGTTGTATGAAATTAGTTCAGGAAATTACTATGGATAAGGACCTAGGGATTTATTTAGCAAATTCCCTGAATCCCTTACGAATTGAAGGACAAAAAACAGTGGGGATAGAAGTCATCCAACAATTACAGTGGGAAGCTCCTGATTGGTTTATAATACCAGGAGGAAATCTGGGGAATGTCTCTGCTTTAGTGGAAGGACTCCTTCTTTTAAAAGAAACCCAAATCATAAACCGATTGCCTCGTGTAGCCGTTGCGCAAAGTGCTAATGCAAATCCATTGTATAGGAGTTTTCTCAATCAATTCCAAACCTTTGAACCCATTAAGGCGAAAAATACCTTAGCATCCGCAATCCAAATTGGAAATCCCGTAAGCTTCAAACGAGCAAAAAGAGCTCTACTTCTTACGGATGGTGTGGTCGAGGAAGCTACGGAGGACGAATTGGCAAATATGGCAGGTTATATAGATCGATTTGGGATGTATTTAGACCCACACACTGCCGTAGCCTTTGTTGCATTAGATAAGCTTCGAAGAAAAAACATTATCTTACCAAAAGAACGAGTAGTGGTCATATCCACTGCTCATGGCTTGAAGTTTACTGAATTTAAGTTAAATTACCACAAAAAACAAATCCCCGATGTAAAATCAAGGTTTACTAATGAACCTTTAGTTTTAGAACCAAATTTAGACAAAATCAAACTTGTGATTGAAAAGAAACTCAATCAAATTTCATGAATTTTCTGGATTTATACCCTGATTTGAAGTTTTTTTTCAAAAATATTCATATCCAAGGTAAGGTTTTAACGCCTCAAATCGATCAGCAACTAAAAGAAATCTATGAAAATGAACTAAGTAAAAGAATCTCTGCAGCACAACTAATTTCGATTGATATGATGCTCAAAGAACTCATTCAGAATTCCATAAAAGCGAATATCAAAAAGTGGATAATCCAAAGATATAAACTAAATCCCAATGATAAAAATGACTACAAAAAGGCATTAAGAATTCTAAAACACATACTCTACTTTGTAAAAATAGAAGATTTTGAAACAAAAATTGATGATTTTGATAATTATTTTGAAGTTTTTCTTTCATTTGATGATAAAGTTCTGATTATCCATGTTTTAAATGAAGGTATCCTTCTACAAGAAGAAGAAAAAAGGATTAGAAGGAAGTTTCGAGAAAGCAAGCAAGATCTGAATATATATGACTATTATTTACAAAAGAGTGATACGGAAGAAGGCGCAGGTATGGGGATTTTGATTGTGATCATGATCCTAAAGCAATTAGGTTTTAGTGAGAGGCATTTTGCCATTTTTTGTGTCAAAGAGGGTGTTCATTTTGTAAAAACTGTCTCTCGATTGTATATCCCGTTTAAAAACAACTACTCCCTTCCACGTCAGCGATTTTCTGAATATTGTGAAAGGTTTTCCATCAAACCACATGTACTGAGAAAAAAGATACATTCAAAAAAAATATATCTAAGGTTTTAATAAAATTCTTAGTCGTTGATAGACTCTAAGTATTTTTCACACTCCAAAGCTGCCATACAACCTGATCCAGCAGCCGTAATGGCTTGACGATATTTTTTATCCTGAACATCACCAGCAGCGAAAACCCCAGGAATATTTGTTTGGGTAGTTCCCGGCTTAGTTATGATATAGCCGTCCTCATCAAGATCAAGAAAACCTCGAAATGGATCTGTGTTTGGTTTATGTCCAATGGCATAAAAAAGCCCATTTGCTTCTAAGTCATGAATTTCATTTGTAATGACGTTTTTGATTTTGACTTTTTCTAATACCTCATTACCCAAAGCCTCAATCACTACGGAATTCCAAATGATTTTGATTTTGGGGTTCTTGAAGACTCTTTCTTGCATGATTTTAGAAGCTCGCAGTTTATCCCTTCGATGAACCATATATACAATCGAACCGAACTTTGTTAAGAAAGTAGCTTCCTCACAAGCGGAGTCCCCACCACCAACCACTACTAAAGGTCGGTTTCGAAAAATCGGCAATGCGCCATCACAAACAGCACAGGCAGAAATCCCTTTCTGCCAATAGGTTTCCTCACCCTGGATACCTAATCTTTTTGCCGTAGCTCCCGTTGCAATAATCACAGACTGAGCTAAAACAGGTTCATCATCTTCTAAGCCTTCTCGCCATAGCTTGAAGGGACGTTCAGAGAAATCCACTTTTGTAATGGTTTCCGTGATTATGGTTGTTCCGAACTTGAGGGATTGCTTCCTCATTCTTTCCATGAGTTCTGGTCCAGAAATTCCTTCTGGAAACCCGGGAAAGTTTTCTACTTCGGTTGTTGTTGTGAGCTGTCCTCCAGCGGCAATACCGCCAGCCATGAAACCTTCAAACATAATAGGGGATAAGTTTGCTCTTGCCGTATAAATTGCAGCTGTATGAGCAGCAGGTCCACTTCCAATAATAACAACTTTATGAACCTTATTTGTAAGTTCCATAATATCCTGTGAAAATCTATGTTGCTTTTGTGTCATTCTTTTCTTGTTTTTTTTTCTTTTTTTTTTTAAGTGGTATTGTGGAACAAAAAAAGAAAATTTGGACCTTAGAAGAAGCAAGAGAAGTATTCCCTATCATTTATAAAATCACAGATGAATACTACCGTAAAGTCGAGAGTTTGCAACGAAAGATGGAAAATATCTTACCTGAGTTTGAGCAAGAACAAATAGAAGAGGAAATTCAAAATCTTATTCGAATTTGGATCATGAAGATGATCGATATGAAGGTAGAAGTAAAAGGCTTATGGCTGATTGACTTTGATCACGGGAAAGGGTATTATTGTTGGAAGTATAACGAACCAGATATTTTGTATGAACACGATTATGAATCTGGTTTTCGTGGAAGAAGACCCATAAAAGATGGAATTTAATGTCTATGAAGGAAATACTAAAAGAAAATACCATAATCAATGACTTTTCTGTAATCCTTGATGATGGAAAAAACGTCAAGTTATCCTCACTCATAGGGAAGAAAGGAATAATTCTTTATTTTTATCCTAAGGATTTAACCCCAGGTTGCACAAAAGAAGCTTGCGGTTTCCGTGATGCCATAAGCGAACTTCAAAACTTAGGTTACAACGTTGTTGGGGTTTCTGCTGATTCCGTGAGTTCCCATCAAAAGTTCAAAGAAAAATACCAATTGAATTTTCCTCTTATATCCGATGAACAAAAAGAATTAGCTGAGTACTTTGGAGTTTGGAAGGAGAAAAAAATGTATGGAAAGACAACTATGGGAATTCAAAGAACGACATTTATTATCGACAAGAATTTAAAAATCATCAAGGTTTATCCGAAAGTAAAGGTAGAAACCCACGCTTTAGATATCCTTGCAGACTTAAAGGGAAATACATGAGGTAATCATATGATTAAAAAAATACAAAACAAAAAGCAAGAAATTTTTGAAGTACCAAAATCTATCTTTCACTTCCATCCGAATGTTTTATCTAATGCTCCAACATTGATTCCAGTTTTTGTAGAAACTTCTGATGAGGTGTTGAAAAAAGCACTTCAAACAGAAGAAGAATTTTTACCTAAAGGAATCTTTTTCAATAAAAAAGTTGGAGAAGTTTATTCTCATAAAAATTGGATTTTCTTGGGTTTAGGAGAAAAGAAAAAATTTCATCCAGAGGTAATCCTTTCTTCCTTTCGAATTCTCGGATATCATCTGGCAAATTCAGGACCAGAAGAAATCAATATCTTTATCCCTTTTTATCTTGAAGAGGTTTTATTAGAATTCTCCTCTCTTGATAAAGACTCCCAAAATGATCCTTGGATATATGGAATTTCAAAAGAGCACGAAGCAAAAGATCGAATTTTTTTTGACTACGTTGTGAATTATTCAATTGAAGAATTAGTCAAAACCATCATTTATGCAATTGAATTGGGAGGATTTTCTTTAGGAATTTATAAAAAAAATCAAAAAAACCAAAAGAAAACCAAAGTAGATATTGGATTTCAGGTTTTGTATAATTCCAAGCAATTTGCAGATATCATAAAAGAAGCAAAAAATCTAAGTGATTTGACCAATACCTATCGATTTTTAACATCTCTTCCTGGGAATAAACTGAATCCGGAGACTTACGAACAATTTGTAAAAAACTATGTAGCCAAACTAAAAAATCAAAATCTCTCAGTTAAAGTAATTAAAGATAAACAATTAGAAAAAATGGGTTTTCAAGGGGTTTTAGCTGTTGGGAAAGGATCTTCTGTTTCACCAAGAATTGTGATAGTAGAGTATCAGGGAAAAAACAAAAAAAAGAGACCCTTACTTCTTGTCGGAAAGGGAATAACGTTTGATACAGGGGGAATTTCTTTAAAACCCCCTCAAGAAATGCATGAGATGAAATACGATATGGCAGGTAGTGCCCTCGTGTTATTTTCCGTCATCTTAGCAAGTTTTTTGAAAATTGAATACCCTGTGATCGGAATGTTAGGACTTGCTGAAAACATACCCGATGCAAATGCGTCTCGTCCCGGAGATGTCTATCGAGCTTGGAATGGCGTAACAGTAGAAATCCAAAATACAGATGCAGAAGGTCGTCTGGTGATGGGGGATATTCTATCTTATGGCATCAAAGTTTACCAACCTAGCGTTGTTTTAGATTTTGCTACATTGACAGGTGCTTGTATTATAGCCTTAGGGCATTTCGCAGCTGGTGTGATGACAGCTTCAGATACTTTATACCAAAAAATCGAATTGGCAAGTCGTCTTTCTTTGGAAAGAGTCTGGAGGTTGCCGCACTGGTCTATCTATGACGAACAATTAAAATCCGATATAGCAGATATACGAAACATTGGTGGAAAACCAGCAGGAACCATTACAGCTATGCGATTTTTATCTAAATTTGTTCCTAACTATGTACCATGGGCTCATTTTGACATCGCAGGAACCGCATGGCAAAATTTCGGTCCTGAAAATCAAAAGGGCGCAACTGGATGGGGATTAAAGTTCATGAATACTTTTATGAAAATTTTAGAGAAAGATTAAAGTTCTATTCCCTTGTTAAAGAGTTCTTTTGATAATTCTTCAACAAATTTACTTGATAATTTATCCATTTCTTTGGAAGTCTCTTTTAAAACATTTCCTAAAAATTCATAAACTCTCGTAGGATCATCATCAGAACCAATGATTTTCCCCGAAATTTCTTGAATTAGATGAAATTCTGTTTCGTTCAAAGCTTGTTTTAGTGTGATTTCAGGATGTTGGCTTTTGTATTCAATGATTCTTTGTGCCAACTCAGAAGGGGAAAGTAATTCCATGATCTTTTGTATATATACTTTTTTGCTTATTTTGTATTCCGGTAGAACTACCTGTAAGTTATACTGAAACATCAAATAATCATTTTTCTTACTCTGAGAATTCTTAACAGAAATTAAAAGTCTCTTTTCTGCATCATAAATGAACGTTGCTTTTTTAGAAATTTTGATGGTAGCTCTTTTGTAGTTTTTTTCTTTCATTATGTTTTAGCAAATATTACTTTTGTAAAATTTGTCAATTCAATTTTATTGAAATCTAAAACTTAAATTAGACTTTTGTTTTTTTCTAATTCTTGTATCCAATGTTTTAAATCTTCTAAGGGAACTGTTGAAACTTCATTGAAGAGTTCGTGGCGAAATCCTTTGTATAGCTTGATGGTTTTTTTCTCAGAAGAAATGAGGTTAAAGAGTTCTTTACTTCCAAGGTAATTCGTAATTTTATCCTCTGTGCTATGAGCAATCCAAACAGGGATTTTGATTTTCTTCAAACGATGTTTGATTTTTGAGAAAGTATGAATCATTTCAACTCCTAACCGAACACTCAAAAAAGAATGAACGAAAGCATCTTTTCGATATTCTTCGACGACCTTTCGATTGTGGGATAAATCCTCTGGTTTGAGGCTCGTTCTGAGGACAAGATCAGGCTTAATGAAATACAATACCTCTCCCGCAGCTACTTTGAGGGCTTGAATGATGTTAGTGTGGATTCTAAAAGCTGGAGAACTGAGGATCAATCCTTGTAGTTCCTCTTGATTGGAATGTTGTATGGTAAAAAGAGTAGCAATTAAGCCTCCGAAAGAATGTCCCAAAAGAAAAGGTTTAGAAATATTATATTTTCTTTTTATAAAATAAATATAATTTTCTAAATCAAACACAAAATCCATTATACTTTGAGAGTCTCCTCTCCTTCCAGTGGATCTGCCATGACCTCTTGCATCATAACTGAAAAATGAGTAATTCTGGTCCCGAAAAAAGTTTATGAGATTCTGATAACGATCACAGTGTTCTCCTAAACCGTGATGAAAAACTATGACTTTTTCAGGATCAAAATCAGGAGATTCCCAGCCCTTACAAAATAGTTTGATTCCATCTAAACCTTCTAAAGAAAATTCAACAATCTTATAAGTTTCCATCAATCAATTTCAGGTAAATCCGCATGAAGACACAAAACCAATAATGCCATCCGAATATCAACACCATACCTTGCTTGTTTGAAGTAAACTGCATTAGGTAGATCATCCACATCTGTGGATAATTCATTCACTCTTGGTAGAGGATGCATGATCATGGTATTTCTTTTCGATGCCAGTACCATGGATTTATTGACAACGTAAGTATTTTTCAGACGTTCATATTCGTCTTTGTCTACGAATCTTTCTTCTTGTATTCTCGTTACATATGCTACATCACAATCCCAGAAGGCTTTTAGGTCTTCGGTTTCTTCGAATTCAATCCCCTTTTTTCTCAAATCTTTTCGATAGGAATCAGGAATTGCTAAATCCACGGGAGAAATAAAAACCATTTCTACTGAATAATGAGTGAGGAGTTTAACGAGACTATGGATAGTTCTTCCAAATTTCAAATCACCAATAAAGGCAATCTTCAAACCATCAATCGTGTTTTTTTCTTTATAGATTGTGTAGAGATCCAGTAGGGCTTGAGTGGGATGATGCCCTGCCCCATCACCGGCATTAATGATTGGGATGGATACTGCACTTGCGGCGATTCGACTTGATCCCTCAACAGGATGACGGATGACAGCTATATCAGCATAAGCTTCAATCATCTTCATAGTGTCATAAAGCGTTTCTCCTTTGCTTATACTGGAGAATTGAAATCCCACTGTGCTTATGACTTTGCCACCTAATCTCAGCATGGCAGTTTCGAAGCTCAATCTTGTGCGTGTTGAAGACTCAAAAAATAACGATGCCATGATGTAATCGTTTAACACATTCAAGTTTTTTTTGAGCTTTCTTAACTTTACGATATAGTCTGTGACTTGAATGATGAGCTCTAAGTCTTTTTTGGAAAATTGATCAGGATCGATAATATCTTTATGTGGAAAATCCCATCTCATTTAGCCATGATCATAAATCTAAAAGCAAAATTTTTGAAAATCCTTTTTCTCTCTGCGATGATTTTGAATTTTGATGGGAATCAAAAAGCACCAAATGTATCAAAATCACAAAGAAAAGAAATTCTTTTCGTATATGAAATTTATGATTTGCGTTTATGCGAATTAATACCCGATGTGTTTAAATGCAGAGAATGTTTACTTAAAAATATGCAAGTGGCAAGAAAAATTGTGTTTCTTGAAGATGGTGGGATTCAAAGAGAAGTCGTTTGTCTACCATATAAGAAAAAGTATTTGTATTAAAAACGTATTTGTGTATAATGCAAATCAGGAAGTTTGTGTATTTTTGATTTTTTTTCACATTCAATCACTGTGTCGGCTAAAGAATACACAATCTCTGGATTGATACCAATAAGTTTCAGAAAATACCTCAAGATTAAAGAAACGTTTTGGAGAACTTCAAAAGAACCAATAGAAGTCAAGGATTGAAATTTCCATTCACAATCTTGGTTTTTAATAAAAAATCCATGGTGTTTCAAGATTTCTTGAGTTTTTGTTATCTCAAAATCATTTACTATACCACCAAAGAAAGTTTTTCCCTGAATTAAAGAATTATTCTTTTCAATCAAAAATAGAAAAGCTTGATTCTCTGGTTCCGGCAATAGGCTTCTTAAAAAGTGAATGGAATCAGCAATTTTTAAAGGATTGGATTTTGATAAAAGGCATTCGATACCCTGTTTCCCATAGAGACTAATTTTTTTTTCGTAATAATCAAAGCTGATCTTTTGAGGATTTAAAAACAAAATTTCGAAATCCACACTTTGATCGTTTATAGTTAGAGAATGTTTTTGATTGTGGATTCTGGCTAAAGGGATAGCAATATCAAATTGAAGTATGGGGTTATCTTCTCCTGAGTTAGCTTTGATATAAATTTCATGGTTTTTGAGAAAGAAGGCATTGTCCTTTTCTAAAGTGATTTCCCATTTTTTGGGTGTAGCTCTGAGGTTTTGATTTGTGAACTCCAGCGCTTTTAGGTATTTTTGATGGTTTCTTTTATCCACAAGAAAAAGAGTCACGCCATTGTTAAAATCACCATCCCCCAAATTACTAACCATAAAGGTTATGTAAATGTGAAACAAATCTGAATGATGATGGTAATTCCAAATCTGAACATAGCCTTCGTCGGAGTTTGGTTCGAAATTGCATTCAGCATATAAAGGAGGTGTCAAAATCAGGATAATTAAGAGTTCATACTTTCGAAACTGCTTGATCAAATTCATAAGATAAAGCTTTCACATTGATTTTTGGGTTTATTTTTGCTCTTTTTTCTCCTTTTTTAATTTCTTTTTTCATGTGCCATAGGAAAACATCAAAATCCACTTGCATGGTATGTCTTGGAGAAGCAACGTATCTTTTTTTAACATAATTTCTATAGTCTTCAATCCATTTCCACATTTTCTCTTTTTGAGGAAGTTGATATTGATTCATAAGATATTTACCAATCCATTTCCCTTGAAGTTCTGCGATTGGCATGATAGCTCCTAAAGGCTGAATGAGCCCAACGAAAAACAAGTTCTCAAAAATCGGAGTAAATAAACGATAGTATAAGGGTACATCATTCCCTTGGATTTGTAAAAGTTGTATCAACGAGTCGTCGAAAAATGGAAATTTCACATCATATCCAGTGCAATATATGACGGCATCTACGTCTTCTTCATATGTTCCATCAGCGAAGAAAACAGTTTTGCCTTCGTATTTAGTGATCATGGGTTTGTATAGGATATCCCCTCGTCCCATGCGAACAAGAAGATCCTGTGAAATCGTAGGATGAGCTTCTCCAATTTTGTGGTCTGGTTTTGGTAGGTTGTATTTTCTTAAATCTCCAATAGCGATCCTATACAACAAACTAAAAATGCTTCTTTGTATTTTATAGGGAACAAAAGGCGGCATCAATCCAGGAAATTTATCTGTAGGAAATCCAAACATGTAGTTGGGTATGATCCATGCACCTCTACGAGAAGATAAGATTACTTTTTTACTGATGGCTTTATTGGAAAGTTCACAAGCTATATCCATAGCGCTATTGCCCATCCCTAAGATCACTACTTTTTTGTTAATTAAGTTCACTGGGTTTTGTGGGTCCACGTATTTATGGCTATGAAAGATCACCCCTTTGAAGTTTTCTGTTCCAGGAATAGGAGGATTTGGCCAACGCTCAAACCAGTGATGTCCATTTGCCACCACAACTGCGTCGTAAAATCGGGTTTCGTTTTTATCAGTAGTAACTTTCCAAACAACAAAGTCTTCTTTCACAATTGGTTCAACCTTTTCGACTCCAGTTCGAAATATAATATGCTTTCTCAAATCAAAATGATCAACGTAGTCTTGAAAGTATTTTAGTATTAATTCGTGTCCTGGGAAGTCAGGATAACTTTTGGGCATGGGAAAATCTGCATACTGCATTCTGTCTCGATGTGTATTGATATGTAAAGATTTATAAATATTACTCATTCCGTTATCATTTCCAAATCTCCAATTTCCTCCAATATCACTCCCTTTTTCAAAGCAATCGAAAGGAATGTCTAGATCCTTCATGGCTTTTGCTACAGTAATTCCTGAAGCTCCGGCACCAATAATACACACTTTTATTTTGCCTTCCATAACTTTAAGATTATATAGATTTTGACTTTAGAGTCAATTTTTTTTCGATATTTTGATATGTTTTTAGGATAAATAGTATAAGTATTCTATTAATTTATATAGTGTGATGGATAAAGCTTGGTGGACGTTCAATGATTCGGTGTGACCAAGTTGAGGGATTTTTAACCAAAAGTCCGCTTCTTTTAATAAGATGTCTTTGATGCCATCGCCTTCAGAACCAACCATCAAAATGTATTTTTGATCTTTGGGTAGTTTATGCATCTCATAAAGAAAAATGGTTTTTTCTGATTCTTTGGGAGAGGTAGCTAATATCCAATAGGATTGCTTTTTTGCCTCAAGGATGAGGTTAAGAGCATTTGCATATTCAAATGCTGGAATGTAGATGAGAGAAGAGGTGGCCACTTTTTGGACTGTGTCATTTATGCGAGCTCCTTTCCCTGTGATAAAAATTCCCATCGCACCAAGAGCTTCTGAACTTCGAATAATACTTCCTAAGTTGTGGGGATCTTGAACATTGTCAGTAAGAACGTAAATTCCCGGATAATCTCGTAGAAGTTTTTTGATTGCTATGGTTTTTGGTGGTCTGGATTTTCCGTTTTTTAAAGAGATCAAAACTTCTTTTTTCTCATGAAAGTAAAGAATAATACCTTGATGATTTTCTTTTGTAATTTGATCCAGCTCATCAATGGATTTGTATTCGATTTTATTTTCTAATTTAAATTTACAAATTTCTTTTAAGATTTCTTTGGAAAAGTTGGGTTTTACAAAAATCTTTTCTACTTCGAAGTGTTCAGGATGTTTTGAATAAAGTTTGAGGAACTCCAAACATCCTTTTTTACCTAAGATTTGTTTTGGAGAATTTCCCATTTCGTTCCAGTGGGGGTATCGAGTAAGATGATCCCTTCTTTTTTGAGTTCTTCTCGGATTTGATCAGCTTTAGAAAAATCTTTTTGTTTTCTTGCCAAGTTTCGCTCTTGGATTTTGGACTCAATCCATTGGATTTTTTCTACACTCAGCTGTGAGGATAAAGAAATATCAAAATCAAATAATCCAAGAACCGTATTGATGGCGTAGAGAACTAAAAGATAATCCTTCAAGTGTTGTTGAAACTCAGGTTGTTGGATGTTTTGAAGTTCAATCTTATCAAGAAGTAAATTGACTTCATGAATCAAATCAAACAAAGCAGCTAAACCCTTCGAGATGTTCAAATCGTCATCCATTGCTTCGATAAAGTTCTTTAATGGATTATATGCTGGTGAATCAGAAGAAACTAATTGTTCGTTTTTTCTACCCGGAGGATGGGGATCTTGTTGTTTCTTGTTTTCGTAAACTTGAATCAACTTTTCGGTGTTCCATTCTTCTGAGTAAAGGTCCTTCAATACTTTGAGAATTCGATTAATGGTATTTTGTATTTTGGTGATATTCGTGTGGGCTTGTTCAACTTGATCAAAAGTGAAATTGAGTTTTTGTCGATAGTGGGTAGCTAAAAGGACATATCGTATTGCTTTTGCGATTGAACCGTTGTTGACTAAATCTAATAACCACTCAGGAGCTCGATTTTCTTCTAAAAGCTTTTGGACTCCTTCTTTTGTCACTAAATCCCGTAAAGTGTAAAAATTCCCCAGTGATTTGGACATCTTTTTCCCGTTTACAAGTAAGTGTTCGTTGTGCATCCAATACTTGACGAAGTTTTCATTTGGGTATGCACCTTCACTTTGGGCAATTTCGTTTTCGTGGTGAGGAAAGATCAAATCCACACCGCCAATATGAATATCAATCCCACCTTTGCCGTAGATACCCCGTATCATGGCTGAACATTCAATATGCCAACCTGGTCTTCCTTCTCCATAAGGCGAGTTCCACCTTGGCTCATTTTCCATCGTGGGTTTTTTCCACAGAGCAAAGTCTCGAACATCTTCTTTTGTGTATTCATCAACATCGAATCTTTGAGAAGCTCCTGCCATCAGACTTGCCTTATCAATTTTGGATAGCTTTCCGTAGTCAGGAAAAGAAGAGATCCGATAATAAACACTCCCATCGACTGTATATATGTGTCCATGACGTTCGAGTTCTTTTATGATTTCAATCATTTGAGGAATGTAGTCAGTAGCTCTGGGACGATGTTCCACTGGTTCAATATTCAATGTTTGTAAATCTTCTAAGAATGCTTGGGTATAAACACTCGTGAATTCATAAATACTTTTATTTTCTTTTATAGCATTTTGGATGATTTTATCATCGATGTCTGTTATATTGGAAGTATGATTCAACACATAACCTCGAAATTTTAGGTATCTTCTCAAAATGTCGACAAAAACATATGAACGAAAATTTCCGATATGGTTGTAGTTATAAACTGTCGGACCGCAGTTATAGATTTTGACATTATAAGGATCATGGGGTTCAAATTCTTCCTTTTGTTGAGTAAGAGTGTTGAATATCTTCATTAAAAGAAAAAAAAAGAACGTAAGATTATTCGTCAAGAAAAAATATAATTTTTATCTAAAAGATAATGGAGTGAATTATTTAGTCGTTTTTTTCAAAAATTTAAACCTAAAAAATCAAAACCTATAGATTTAAAATTTTCGCTTTTATGAAAAGTCTTGACTATTCATTTCCGTAATATAAATTAGTAGAACGTATGAAATTAATCAAAGGGAATTTAGATTCTCCATCGGGGAATTTGATAGCCTTTAGTGAAGTCAAAGGTTATAATCCAATTGACCCAAAAGCAAAGATCTTAGCCGTTCACATTGTTGTAAGTCCACTCTCAGCTCATTCTTACAACTATCCTGTTGTGGTTTTTCCTGTTTCAACCTTTCCTGATAAGGAGTTGTTTTTTCAAACCATAGAATTTATCGAAAATTGTGATGTCATTCAATTAGAAGATTTTAGAATGCCTGAGGATGAAGATGAAGATGAATATTTAAAAAAAAGAATGAAAATGCTTAATTCAGTAGTTCAAGAGTATGTGGATGCTTATCAAAAAAAATATGCAAAGCAATTTCAAGAACAAGATATTGCCATTTTTGATTTCTTGTTTGATTTAGAGCAAATTTCACTAAACAAAAAAAGGGTTCACCAAAAAGTGAATCAAAAAAGGAAAAAATCAAATCCCGAAAGAAACCTAAACTTAGAAATAAGTCTCAAAACATTAGAAGAACTCATCAATCAAAAAGAAAAAAACAAAAGAGGAAGACCCTCAAAAAAACAAAAAGTAATTTCTAAAGAAGAAATAGAAAAATACCAACCTTATATAACGTTCATCAAAAACTATCATCCTGAGATTGATATTATCAACTTCGAAAAAGCCATAGAGGATCAAAATCTTCAGCTCGCAAATTTGTATCTTCAGAAATATTACGCTATTTTAGAAGAACGTTATGAAACAGCGCAGTATTTTCAAAATCGTATCAAGGAATTAGAGAAAAAGTAAAAGTATTTCAATGACTGACTATGCTACTGAGGAGGGCACTAAACGTTATTTTGAAAAAATCTTAAAAAGATACCCACAATATCAAAACACAACTCTATTTCGAAAGATACCTCATCTTGATTTTTTTCCTTCATTGATAGGTTTTGGCACTTACCGAGTTCATTATCAAAAAAGAGAACATTTTGAGTCCATAAGGGAAGCAATTCTTGGTGGAGTGAATGTGATTGATACCGCAAGCAATTTTTCTGATGGTGGAGCTGAAGTTCTGATTGGCAACGTCTTAAATGAGTTACTTCAAGCTAAGCGCATCCAAAGAGATGAGGTGGTTATCATATCAAAAGCCGGTTATCATCAAGGGAAGCAAATCAAATTGTTTTCAGAAAAGAAGTTTCGAGACATGTTTCTTCTGGGGGACAGGCTTTATTATTGCATTCATCCTGATTTTTTGGAACTTCAAATCCAACTTTCTTTGAAACGTTTAAAACTCCGAACATTGGATGTTTTTTTATTAAATAATCCCGAATTGCTTTTGAAAGTCCACGAAGACGAAAAAGTCGTTTTGAAAAAAATAGAGTCTGCTTTTGATTTTTTAGAAAAATTACGATCCCAAAAACTCATACGCTATTATGGAATCTCATCAAATGGTTTAGTTTATCCACGAAATCATCCAGAATTCCTCGATTTTACTAAAATCATGAAAATTGCCAAAGAAGGTTTTAAAGTTTTACAATTTCCTGCCAATTTATTAGAAACTGGATTTCAGTCTTCTTATCTTCCCTATCAAGGGAAATCTCTTATTGATTTAGCAAATGAAAAAAACCTTTGGGTCATATCCCAAAGACCGTTTAATGCTATTTTTAAAGAAAAGGTTTTTCGTTTTGCAACACTACCCCAAAGGAATTTTGAACAAGATAAAGAACCCGAGACTTATCTTTCTTTTTTAGAAGAACAAATCCTTTATCTTGAGGATTTAATTAGAAAAGAACTTTCTTCTAAATATTTTGAATATCGAGATGAGCTTTCCCCCTATGAGGTGTTAAAATTTTATCGAGATCGTATTGAGGACCCTGAAGTTGTCTTTGAATTCATAAAAGAAATTTCTCATTATATTCGTAAAAGTGTATCTCAGCTTCGGTTTTTCTTAGAAATCCATAAACTTCAAAACTCCGAGATAAAAATTATATTTGATATGTATATAAAGTATTTGAATGCATATTTAGGGTATTTGCCGAAGTATGTTCTCTATAAAAATCACCTCAAGATGGAAAAGATTGAAAGGACGTTAGCAAAACTTCATCCAGTTTTGAGTCAGATGCCTTTGTCTCTTCAAGTTGTTTATTTGTTATTGAATTTTGGGATTTCAACGGTTTTGATAGGAATGAGAAAAGTGTCCTACGTTCAACAAATGCTGGAAGTATTTACTTTCCCTTTGACAGACAAAAAAATCCTTGATGCAAAATCAAAAAAATAGAAAACTTAAATTTATGACGGAAACTCAAAAACGTTTACTTGAACAATACAACAAAGCCTTGTCTTTATACAAAAAACGAAGATGGGAAGAAGCCCTAAAAGAATTCGAAGAAGCTTTAAAAATTGTCCCTAATGATGGACCATCCCTCCTTTACATCGAAAGATGCAAAGAATACATAAAAAATCCTCCACCAGAAGATTGGGATGGAGTCTTCGTTATGAAGACAAAATAGTATTTGCTATTCTCATTCCTTTTAAAAATTTGAATCAATGGCAAAGAAAACCCTTTTGACGGAAAATACCAATATACAAACAATTTTTGAAGAGGGAACGCATTTTAGCGGTATATTAGAGTTCGAAAAGCCTTTGTTGATAAACGGTTATTTTGAAGGAGAAATCCGTTCTAAAGGAACATTGATTGTTGGAGAAAAAGGGAAATTAAAAGCAAACATCAAAGCAGGCACAGTAATAATAGGAGGCGAAGTGATTGGAAACATTGAGGCTTTTGAAAAAATCGAAATGCTTAACACAGGAAAAATCATTGGAAACATTCGCACATCAAGGTTGTATATTGCCGAAGGTGTGATTTTCGATGGTAATTGTGAAATGCTAACTGAAGATCAAATCAATGAATTAAAAACTTCTTTATAGTTTTGAGCAACCTTTTTCCAACTCCACAGTTCAGTAGGGAAGTTAACAGGTGGAAGCTTTTGATTCCTATGAAGTTGAACAAAGTCTTTTATCGTTTCTGCCCAAGCTTTTGTATCATAAGGTGATAGAAATATACCGTAGTCTTTTGCGATTTCTTTGAAGCAAGGTATGTCCGAAAGGATAACATGTTTTTGAAAACTCAGAGCTTCTAATACCGGCAAACCAAAACCTTCGTAAAGAGAAGGCATACAGAAAAACGCCGCATGATAATACAAAGAATATAGTTGCTGATCATTAATGTTATCAAGAACATAGATGGATTGGGTTTTTTTTGTGAACTCATCTAGTTTTTTATAAAAAGACGAAGTTTCCCAACCTCTTTTCCCAACTATCACTAAACTATAGGCTTGTTCTTTTTCTTGTTGATAATATTGATAATACGCTTCTAATAGGGTAGTATAATTTTTTCGTGGTTCAATAGTGGATACAGAAAGAATATAGGGTTGTTTGATAGAAATGGGAATTTCTTTAGAAAACTCTTTTGGAGGATCAAACCCCAAATGGATTACTTTTAGATGTTTCTTATGGTTTTTTAGATATAACTTTACTAAGTCATCTTGAGTTTGATGAGAAATACTAATAAAAAAATCTGCTTTTTGGAAGCTCTGCCTCATGAGGAGTCGTTGTTGAAAAAGGGCAATCTTTCTCATGGAGTCCGGATAATAATAAGAAACAAAATCTAAAATTGTAAGGACCTTTTTTATGTTTTTTGACAAAAAAGGAGGAATTGTCTGTTGAGTTCCCCAATAAATTTTGGGTTTCAGTTTTCGAATTTCCCTAGGGAAATGAAAGATATACCAAGAACCACCTTTTTTAAAAAGAGATTGATTTTCATGCCACACTACATTGGGTTTTTTTAATAAAAACTTAAAATCATCATGAATTGGTAGATGAGAAAACAAATGAAATTCAAAATCCATATCAAAATTTTCAATAATTTTACTTATTAATCTAGATATACCACTAACAGGAGAACTTAAAGGTCTTCCGTCAACCGCAACCAAGTGAGGCATCTTTATTTTTGAGGACCTAAGGGAGGTTTTTTATTGATTTTTTGTTCTTTCTTATATCGATGTATGGAGTTTTTATTAGTGATGATTTTTTTGGTGGGCATGGTTTTTTTGGTTTGTTTTTGCTGTTTTTCTTTCTTTTTTTTGGATTTCTTTTTTTTCTTATGAGGTATAATTGTGGATATGGCATGTTTATAAATGATCATATTTGCTTTTGATGTTTTTACTAAAAGACAAAAGACATCATAGCGAATGATTTTCCCAAAGATGATGTTTCCATTTTTGAGAAAGATTTGAACAGGAAGTCTTCTTTTTCTCGCTTTGCTTATGACTTGGTTTTGTTCTACAGCTCCAAATTTCTTTGGCATTTCTTGATCCTCAAAGACTAAGATGCTTTCAATAAGGTATGTTTTTTACTCAATTCCATATTGCAATAACTTTTTCTTATATAATTGGATTTCGGACTCCAATCTCGTAACAGAAGATAAATTATGTAATAAGTTTTGGTCTCGGAATAAATAAAGATAATTGTAAAGATTTTTCACCAGTTCTTCTAATCCATTTTTGACGGTCATATTATTGATTCTTCCAATAGCAATGATTTTTGAGTCTGCATAAGGTAGAAATCTCGGTTCTATTACTATTTCCTCAATAGGAATGAATTTGCTTCTCACAACTGATTCTTTTAGCTTACCTTTTGATTCTAATTCTACTGCTTCTTCGTGATTTGCTATAACGACTTTTAGAAAATTTACCATTCGATTAGAAAATGTGCTGAATTTAAGTACAATCTTAATAAGGTTTTGATATATAATATCACTACCTTTGTTTTTCATTGCTGCATAAAAATTATGGAAATTGATTTGGGCATTTTTGTATTGCTTTAGAAATTCATTCAATTCTGAAAGAATTTCCGAAAATAATTCCATTTCTTTCTTAAAAACATTTGGTTTAAAAATGTTTACATCCAAACTTTGACCTTTTACATCTTGAATTGTTACGGTGGAAGAAAAGAAATTAGCAAAATTTATGTCAAAATCTTGTGTGATAATTCCTAATAATCTATGTGGCTCTGAAATATAGTTTTTAATTAATTCTTTTGTAATTCTTTGCTCACCATATTGTCTTCGCAAAACATAAAATACAATATTATTAAGAAATTCAGTGTTTATTCTTCCATTTTCATTGATAAGAAAGTATTTATTTTTTATGTATTGTATGTCTTTGATTTTCTCCTCTCTTTTTTGAATTTCAAGTTTTAATTTTTCAACTCTTTGATGGATGATCTTCAATATTTTTTCAGGTGCTCTATATCTATCAACTACAGGTTTTCTTATGTTTAATTCTTTTAGGAGATCCTGCCATGTTAAAATTTTTCTTCTTTCCAAAACATAAAATGACAAGATAATATCAGTAAACTTTGGTCTTCGATTCTCTAACGTTGATAGAATTCTCAATACAGAAATGGTATTTGCTAAGTAAGGAGTTACCTCTTTTTGTTTTTTTAGCCAATCTATAAATTCTTCCTCAAGCATCTTTTTCAAATCCGGGAATAGAAGTAAATTAGCATATAGAACTTGCATTTTTAATGTTTGTTGTATTATCACAGAAACAGGGTCTTGCTTTCGGAATAGAACAGGCACTTTCAAATATTCTTGAAGAAACTGATAAAGAGTGATGATGATATTGTATTTTGATGGGGGAAAGTCTTCCCATCCCTTGTGAATAAAAAAAGAAACGGATTTTAAAAAATCAATAATTTGTTTTTCCTCAAACAAATTAAAACTGCGTTCTACGTTGGGAGATAATTTTAAATTTAGACCAAATATACCATGAATTAACGTTCCTGTCCTCTCTCCCCATCTTGGTATTTCACCACCTTTGAATAAGCTATTAAGAAAATTTGTTTTTGATTTGGTTTTTTGTAATTTTCCATTGATTTTAGGCACATCAATAGTTGGTGGATTATCTTGTTCAATGTAGCTTTTTCTTTCTTTTTCTTTTTGATATTGAAGGTCCAATTCTTGGATTTTTTGAATGCGAACAAAGATATCTGAATATTTTTGAACAATTTCATCGACTTTACTTTTCAATTCTGGTGGACGAGGTTTTTTGTAGAGCTCGCCAAAAATTTTATAGGCTTGTGTTTTCGTTAGAGGTTCATTCATAATTTACTATAAATTAGACTAAAGGAATGTTTCTTTTGTTAATCAATTTCTCAGATTAAGAGGATTGTCAACAGTTCTTGAACCAGCCGGTGGTTTGTAAGAAAACATACTTGATGATATATTATTTAAAAGAACAATTTGAGAAAAACGGTAAGTCAATGTTTTATCTTTGTTTATGAATTGTATGTTAGTAGGGAATAGATTATGATTCCAAGTAATAATGATTTTTTCGTAAGGTTTTTTTGAAGGTGGTTCTATGATGGCTTTGTTGCCCTGGATGTTATATGGATATTTTAGGATCCAACTTAATCCACCTCCCTCTTCTCTGTCTTGTCTTCCTGCTACCTTTGTTGATGGATCAAACACAAGGATTGATTTCACATTTCCGGCAATCACTCGACCATCATTCAATCGAAAGTGGATATTCCCCTTTTGGTAATAGATTTCTCCTTTGATAGTTTGTTGATTAAGTTCAATTGCTAAATGAGCCTTAAATGTAGAGGATTGAAATTGATGAACCAATTCCTCTAATACATCTGCCTTTACATAAACAGGAAAAAACAGAATAAGAAAAAATGTGAGAAACTTTCGCCTCATGTTCAATTTCAAGAAGGGAACATCCCTTCTATGATATTCCATATAATTTTTTGATTTCTTCAGTCATAGCTGGGACAACTTTAAATAAGTCATCCACAACACCATAAGTTGCAACTTTAAAGATATTAGCATCAGGGTCCTTGTTGATGGCTACTATGATCTTGGAAGATCCCATCCCTGCTAAATGTTGGATAGCTCCCGAAATACCACAAGCAATATAAAGATTAGGGGATACAGTTTTTCCTGTTTGTCCAACTTGATGACTGTGATCGATCCATCCTGCATCAACGGCAGCTCGACTTGCTCCTAAGGCAGCACCCAATACATCAGCTAATGCTTGAAGTACTGGCCAATTTTCTGGTCCTTTTATTCCACGTCCACCCGAAACTATAATAGAAGCTTCTGTTAATTGAATCTTTCCTGCTTCAACTTGTTGAATATTTGTAAGTTTTGCTTTAACATTACCTTCATCAATCACTTTGACTTCTAAGTTTTTCGGACCTTGATAATTTTCTATTAATTCTTGGGTATTGGGTCGGATTGTAACAACGATCGGAGTAGGAACTTGGATATTCGCAAAGGCTTTTCCTGAATAAATGGGCTTTTTTACTTGGATTGATTCAATATTGCCTTTGATTTCAACAACATCAGCAATAATGTTTGCTCCTAATTGTATAGCGACTCTACCAGCATAATCTTTCCCAAGGATTGAATGAGGAATTAAAATCACCTTGGCACTTTTTTCTTTGGCAACAGCTGTAATTATATTTGCCCATGCTTCCGCTGAGTATTCTTTCCCATCGATTTTGACTACGTTATCGGCACCAGCTTGAAAGAGTTCTTGGGAATGTTGTTCTGTTCCATTTATAAGTATAGCAGTAACTTGATCTTGTAGTTTTCTTCCAGCTGAAACTAATTCCTTTGATATTTTTTTGAGGCTTCCATTTTTTAATTCAGCGATTGTGATTACTGACATTTCTTTCCTCCTGATGAATTCTTTAGTTATATCACTTTTGCTTCCTCTCGTAAAAGCCGAACTAGTTCTTTGGCTTTAGCTTCTGGTGTTTCACCGTCAATGATCCTTCCAGGTGGTCTTGGCGGTGGTGGTTCTATGGAAATGATCTGGATTCTGGGAATATTTAAGCCCAAAGTATCGACTTCAATCACTTCAATGTTTTTTTTCTTTGCGGCTAGAATTCCTTTTAATGTAGGGTATTTAGGTTCGTTAAGTTTTTTTGTTGCTGTTATGACAACAGGCAATTCTGTTTCTACATCAGCAATACCACCTTCAATTTCTCTTGTTACTTTGACTTTTGAATTTTGGATTTCAACTTTGATCGCATTATTAATGTTGGGAATACCTAAAATTTGAGCAATCATTGCTGGAACCATAGAAGATTGGGAGTCAATAGCAATGTGTCCGGTTAAGATTACATCAGGATTTTCTTTTTTCAAAACTGCAGCTAAAACATTTGCTGTGTAGAAAATATCAAGTGTATTGTAGGAAGTATCACGAATATGTAAACCTTTATCAACTCCGAAAGCATAAGCGGTTCGGATTGCTTCTTGCACTCGGTCTGGTCCCAATGAAATGGCAACAACTTCGGCTTTATGCTTTTCTCGAATACGTAGGGCTTCTTCCAATGCGTGTTCGTCAAAAGGGGAGACAATCCATTTAATACCACTTTCATTGATTTTATTGCCAGAAATCTTAGCACTAATTTGGGTTTCAGTGTCAGGAACTTGCTTAATCAGAACAGCAATCTTCATAATCCACTCCTACAAGTTATTATCAATACCTAAATGAATAAGATTCATTTAGATATTTTGATTGTAATTCTTGGACTAATTCTTTAAACAAAAATAACTTGTCAAGAAGATAAAGAAGATAAAAAGAGAATGAATTTTTGCGTGTAAGAAGCAATATTGACATTGCGTGTTGTTTGAATAGACATATTATCAGGATTTGACAAAGAAAAAAAATATGATAAATTAAGAAAGAAATCAAAACCGATAATAATTAAAAATTATGAAACAATTGAAAAAAAAAGAAAAAGATATTGAATGGGATAAAATATATTACAATCATGAGTTAAAAAAAGAATTTCATGAATTCATTTTGAATCTTTCAACAAAAGATTTACTTTGGCCAGAGGAATCAATTGATAAATTTCCCAAAAAATTCATACTAAGAAGAGATAACACTGTTTATGTCCCCTTTTGTTACTCTATTTTTGATAGGTTGCAATGTGTGGAATATAAATTAAGAAATTGGTTAGAAAACCAACTAGGCAGATATGAGCATCCTTATGTGACGTATTATTATCTTCAAAAATTTTGGGAAGAGTTGTATACCGAAACATTTGATAAATCTTTATCCCTTGCAACAATTGAAACTATTAAAGAAATCAAGCTGAAAAATAAATCAAAACGAGTACCGAAAGAAGAAAAAGAAGATTCTCATGAAAAAGAAATTTGGCTCCAACAAATCCAAAAACTCAAGCGAAAATTACAAGTTCCCAAGTCATGGAAAAACTATGATTCACAAAAAATTTTTCAGGAGATATTTGAAAATTTTGGTGAGTTATCATGGCAATACCACAAACTAGAAAAAGAGAAAATTAATTTAGAAATCGAACTAGAGAGATATAAAGAAATCCAAAATATCCCCATGGAATACAAAAAAGAAATTGAAAATTATAAAAATCAATCGAGTCAACTTCAAAAGGAACTTCTCCAAGAGCGCTCAAGAAATCAAATCTTAGAAAAAGAAATCCAACGCTTAACAGAAATGATTATTGAAAATCCCACAATCATGAATCAGCAAGAAGAGCTGGAAAGTTTGAAAAAAGAATATCAACTTTTAATGGAAAAATACGATCTTTTGGTTTCGAAAAATATAGAATTACGAAATCATATTGAACAGCTAAATCAAGTTAGATCTTTACATGAAATCTTAAACCGCATACGGGATAGAGTCAATAAAATCATTCGAACGGGTGGGCTTTCAGAAGAGGTGATGATCATTAAAATCAAAAATGAAATCGATGAGTTACAAAGAGCAAGGCTCTATTTGGGAAAGGCTTTATACGACATCGGTTTACTGTATTTACGACTAGGACGAAAAGAAGAAGCTTTTCGTGAATTGCGAGCTGCACGGGAATTGGGGGTTGAGGATCCAGAAGTCAATCGTTTCATCAATCAAAATCTATAGTATTTCTTTTCAACCATGAAAATCTTGATCCAACGGGTAAAAGAAGCTTCTGTATTTTTGCCCGAAGAAAAAGTCATCAAAGCCAAAATCCACAAGGGGCTTTTGGTATTCATTGGTTTTTGCAAAGAGGATACAACGAAGACCGAAATTGATTACGGAAAAATTGCCAAGAAAACTTTAAATTTGCGAATTTTCGAAGATGAAAACAAAAAGATGAATTTGAGTGTGATCGACATTCAAGGGCAGATTCTTTTAGTTTCCCAATTCACTCTTTGTGGGGATCCCTATCAAGGAAATCGACCTTCTTTCACAAATGCGATGCCAATCGAAGAAGCAAAAACTCATTATGAAAAATTTTGTAGTATTTTCAAAATGTCTTATCTTGAATTATACAAAGAAAAATTTCAACAAACGATAAGTGATAAAACTTTAGATTTCTTCGTTCAAACAGGGAAGTTTCAAGCAATGATGGATATCCCCCTTATCAACGATGGACCTGTGACTTTTTACTTGGAATTTTGATTACTTGTGGATGGCTTCTTTTTGCACATCTAAAGCGGCTTCTTTGATTACTTCAATCAAATTAGGATGAGAATGAAAAGATCTGCCTAGATCTTCAGAAGAAGCTCCGAATTCCATAGCAATCACAGCCTCCCCCAAGAGCTCTGAAGCATAAGGTCCTATAATCGAAACCCCTAAGATTTTATCGGTTTTTTTATCGGCAACGATTTTGACCTGTCCTTCGGTTTCTCCCATACCTTTAGCTCTTCCATTTGCTCGAAATAAAAACGTTCCTACTAGAAATTCTTTTCCTTCTTGTGTTAGTTGATCCTCATTTTTTCCGACCCACGCAATCTCTGGCCAAGTATAGATGACATAAGGGCAAAGATCATAGTTCACATGAGAATATTTATTGGCAATATAATTCGCTACTGCGATTCCTTCTTCTTCGGCTTTATGAGCAAGCATAGGTCCTTCAATCACATCACCTATTGCGAAGATACCTTTTCGGTTGGTTTCGTAATGTTGGTTGACTTTGATTCTTCCACGTTCGTTTTTTTCAATACCAAACGCTTCTAAGTTCAAACCTTCCGTATAGGGTTTTCGACCAATCGCGAAAAGAACCTTCTCGGTTTCGATTTCGATTATTTCGTTTGTCGGTGTTTCTATTTTCGAAATGACTCTGTTATTTTTGATGATGATTTCTTTTAGTTTGTGATTTAGCAAAAATCTCATTCCTTGTTTCGTGAAGGCATTTTTGGCTACCTGCCTCATCTTTGAGTCTAAACCCAAGAGAATGTCTGGTAAAATCTCAACGATTGTCACTTTAGTGCCCAATCGATTCCAAACAGAACCTAACTCTAATCCAATCACACCACCACCAATGACTAACATTGATTCTGGGATTTCTTTTAAAGATAAGGCATGATCAGAAATCAAAATATGCTCTCCATCAACATCCACAGGGATACCAATATCTTTGGGAAGGATTGAGGTTGAGCCAGTAGCTATGATACAATTTTTTGTTGTGAGAACTTGAGGTTGTTCATTTTGAACTAGGATTTGTATCTGTTCTTCCGAATGTGAGTGAATACTACCCACACCATGAAGTACCTCGATTTTATTTTTGTTCATCAAAAAACGAACACCATCCGTGAGTTCTTTGACTACTTGCTCTTTTCGTTTCATCATTTGAGATAAATCAACTTTTACGTCCGAAACAATGATCCCGTGTTCTTTGAAGGAATGTCGGATTTGATAAAACTTCTCCGTGCTATCAAGCAAAGCCTTTGACGGGATACAGCCAATATTCAAACACGTTCCGCCAAGGGTGGGGTTTTTCTCTATGATGGCTGTCTTAAATCCTAATTGGGCACAACGTATGGCACAAACATAACCTCCAGGACCACTACCAATAATAACGACATCAAATTTTTCTTGGTTCATAAGCTTCCCCTGTCTAGAGGTCTTTTAGAAGCAACGAAGAAAAAGGTTAGATTTCGAATAGCATTCTTTCAGGGTTTTCAACGCATTCTTTTACTCTGACTAAAAAGCTAACGGCTTCTTTTCCATCGATGATACGATGATCATAGGATAAGGCTAAATACATCATGGGTCGTATAACGATTTGATCATCAACAACAACAGGACGCTTTATGATGTTGTGCATTCCTAAAATTCCCACTTGAGGTGGATTAAGGATGGGAGTCGACATCATCGAACCATAAATCCCACCATTGGAAATAGTAAATGTTCCTCCTGCGAGTTCTTCGAGGGTGATGATTCCTTCCCGAACACGATTAGCCAATCGAGCAATTTCCATCTCAATCTCGGCAAAACTGAGTTGATCAGCGTTTCGAACTACAGGAACTACCAAACCCCTCGGACCACCGACCGCAACACCAATATCGTAATAATATTTATAGACAATGTTGTTATCACGTATCTCGGCATTGACAGCAGGAAATTCCTTTAGAGCAGTAACACAAGCCTTAACAAAAAACGACATGATTCCAAGCTTGATTCCGTATTTTTTTTGGAAGAGTTCATTATATTTTTGTCGATATTCCATGATTTTTGACATGTCGGCTTCATTGAAAGTGGTTAAGATAGCTGCGGTATGTTGGGCTTGCACCAAACGCTCGGCAATCTTCTGGCGAAGCCTACTCATGGGAACGACTTCTTCTCGTAATTCTCTTTTTTGTTTTAGAGTTGGTACTTCTTTCATTACGTTGGAGACGTTGGAGACACTAACGGGGATGGGTTCTTCTTTGGGTTGCATTTTTTGATTATTTTGCTTCTCTAAGTGTTTGATTACATCTTCTTTTGTGATTTGACCTCTTTTCCCCGTGCCTTCAATTTCTTCGATGTTGAGCTTTTGTTCAGCAACTAAACGTTGGACTGAAGGTGGTAGAGTGTCATTTTTTGTAGGCTCTACTTGAGATGGTGTTGGTGATTCTTTTTTTGGTTGTTCGATTGTAGATGATTGTTTTTCTTCCAAGATGGCAATTGTCTCATCGATTTTGACGTTTTCTCCTGCTTTCTTGAGAATTTGCATGAGAATTCCATTTGATGGACTTGGAACTTCCATCGTAACTTTGTCGCTTTCTAATGATACTAATATTTCACCTTGCTTTACAAAATCACCTTGGTTTTTGTACCATGAAGCAATGGTTGCTTCTGTGATGGACTCGCCTAATGGAGGGACTTTGATTGCGATACTCATACTCACTCCTAAATTTCTATTGCTTCTTTAATTATGTTTTCTTGTTCTTTTACGTGAACCTTATAAAAACCTGTAGCAGGGCTTGGAGAGGCTACCCTTCCAATGTAGGTTAGTTTCTTGGGACATAGATTTCCTAAGTGATTTTCCACGTAAATCCAAGCTCCTTGATTTCTTGGTTCTTCTTGAACCCAATGATAAGTTTGTACATTCGAATATTTTTGTAAGATTTGTTTGATCTGATCAAAAGGGAAGGGATATAGTTGCTCTATACGAACGATGGCAATATGGTTTTTTTGGTGTTTTCTTCGTGCTTCTCTTAGTTCGTAATAGATTTTTCCAGTGCAGAAAAGAAGTTTTGTTACTTTTTCGGGTTGGATTTCAGGATCAGTTTCGTCAATGACTTCGATGAATTTCCCATTTGTGAAATCAGAAATTTCACTCACAGCTTCTGGATGGCGTAGCAAGGATTTCGGTGTCATCACAATCAATGGTTTTCGATAATTTCTTTTCATTTGTCTTCTCAAAAGATGGAAAATTTGAGATGGCAAAGTAGGATAGATCACCTGGATATTGTGTTGACTACAGAGTTGAAGGTATCGTTCCAATCGAGCACTGGAGTGTTCTGGTCCTTGTCCTTCATAGCCATGAGGTAAAAACATAGTAATTCCAGACATCCTTTCCCACTTGGCTTCAGAACTACTAATGAATTGATCGATAATCACCTGAGCTCCATTGGCAAAATCACCAAATTGAGCTTCCCAGATTACTAAAGTATTAGGATCAGCTAAGGAATATCCAAATTCAAATCCTAACACTGCTTCTTCAGATAAAAGGCTATTAACAATTTCAAAAGAAGCTTGGTTTGAAGAAAGATGTTGTAAAGGGATATATTCATTCCCTGTTTCTATGTCATAGATTGCCGCATGTCGATGGCTAAATGTCCCACGCTTTACATCTTGTCCTGAGATACGAACTGGGTATCCTTCTAATAGTAAACTTCCGTAAGCTAAGGTTTCTCCCATGCCCCAGTCGATTTTTCGTTTTTGTGGCTGAAAGATCATTTCTCTTCTTTCTTGTAGAAGCCGTGCAATCTTGGGATTGGGATGGAAATCTTTAGGTATTTCAGTTATTCTTTCAGTGATGGTTTTGAGAGTATCTTCGCTTACTGAAGTGTTGGGTTCATTCTCGAAATCAATTTTCTTTAGACCTTTCCATTGGTCGGTGAGGGTTTGGATGTAAATTTTGATATTTTCTGATTGTAGTTTTTGATAGGCAGCTTCAAATTTTTTTTGAATTTTCGTTTTGATCTGATTTTTTACTTCTTCTGGGATCTGTTTTCCATAAGAAGAGTTTTCAAAAATACTAAAAGTTCCGGAATGATTTTTGATGACTTTATACATGATTGGTTGAGTAAAAGTTGGTTCATCAGTTTCATTATGTCCCCATCGACGGTAGCAAATTAAGTCAATAAAAACATCAGTTTGGAAGGTTTGCCGATATTCAATTGCCAACTTGACAGCTTTGTATAAAGCCACGGGATCATCACCATTGACGTGAAAGATGGGATTCATCAAAAGCTTGCCTATATCGGTTGCGTAGGGTGTCGACCTTGCATCTATAGGATCAGTAGTAAATCCAATTTGATTGTTGACGACAAAATGTATCATTCCTCCTACTGTGTATCCTCTGAGGTTCGACATGTTAATCATTTCATAATTGATGCCTTGCCCACAAATAGCCGCATCTCCATGAATGAGTAATCCTAAATGTTTTTTTCTTTCTTTGTCATGATTTTTTGTTTGTCTTGCACGAACGGAACCCATCACAACAGGATTGATGACTTCTAAGTGACTTGGGTTAAATGCTAAACTCAAATGAAGCTTGTGTCCATTCGAAAAAATCAGATCTTTAGAATAACCAAAATGATATTTCACGTCTCCCATGAATTCAATATTATCAACATTTTCTAAGAACTCTGCGAATATGTAGGCTAAGTCTTTTTCGAGGATATTTGCAAGAACGTTCAATCTTCCCCGATGTGCCATACCAATCACTATTTGTTCTATGTTGTATTTTGCCGCCTCATTGATAAGTGTTGCTAAGGCGGGAATCAAACTTTCTCCCCCTTCTAACGAGAATCGTTTTTTCCCCGGAAACTTGATGGTTAAAAATTTTTCGAAATACTCAGCACTGTATAATTTTTCGTAAATATTGAGAATCTCTTGCTGTGGTAAAGGATCAAAAAAACCTTCTGATTCGACTTTTTCTATTAACCAATTTCTTTTTGTATTATTATGAATGTAAAAAAACTCAAAACCAATAGTAGAACAATAAATTTGATCTAATTTCTTAATAATGTTTTCTACGGTATCAATCGTTGGTTTATTTGCTATTGAAACTTTGACTTTCTTTTTTAGATCATGTTCTGAAATCCCATACTTACTTATATGAAAGAATTCCTCTTTGGGGGTTTTTCTAAACCCTAAAGGATCAATATTTGCCATCAAATGTCCATGGCGTCGATAATCTTGGATTAATTCATGAACTTTTAGATTTAAATCTTCATGATATTCAAGAGAGGAAATCTCTTTAGTTTCAATGAGACTAATTTCATCAGTTGTCTTTTTGATTTTTGTAAGGGATTTTGCTTCTTCTAGTTCTTCAAATAAAATCTTCCAGTCTTGTGGTATGCTCTCTGGACTTTTTAAGTATTTTTCATATAGTTGCTCTAAATATTCTTTTTGATCACCTTGTAATACGGATATATATTGTAAGTTTTTCATAGGAACCTCGTAATTTTAATTTATCTTTTTGTAAAGGGAAGTAAATTTGCCATGCGAGCTCGTTTGATTTCTTTGGCTATCTTTCTTTGGACCTTTGCTGTAGCTCCTGTGAGTCTTCTTGGTAAGATCTTTCCTGTTTTGGTGATGAATCGCTTAAGCACTTCTGGATTACGATAATCGATCACCAATCCACGAGTATCGAGGACCCGCTTTTTAAAACGGTATTTGACAGTTTTGTCTTCTTTACTTTCGCTTGGTTCGTTTTTTATCTCTGGATTTTTAGTTTCTTCGCTCATAAATCACCTTCGATAAGAGTTTTTCTAATCCCTTTTCTTTCTTTTTTTCTTTCTTTGTAAAGCAGATTTTGAATTTGCGTATCAATTCTTTAAATTTTTATGAACATAATTTTTATAAAAATATTATAAATCATAATTTTGTTGACTTTAAAAAAATTTAAACATTTTAATTTCTATTTTTTCGTTCTTTTGTCGTTCAAAAAGTTCTTGTTTATGTGGTTTTGTATTGGATGTTGACTTTATGGCAAAAATTTACTATGACGATTCTTGTGATATACGAGAAATCCAGAACTATACCATTGCGGTTTTAGGTTATGGAAGCCAAGGTCATGCTCAAGCCCAGAACATGCGAGATTCAGGGTTAAACGTGATCATTGGTTTGCCGCTACGTTCCAAATCACGTTCCAAAGCCGAAGAAGATGGTTTCGAGGTTTTTGAACCTTATGAGGCATGTGAGCAAGCTCAAATTATCCAAGTTTTGACCCCAGATCAGACGCAACTCCAACTTTACCAAGAGAGCATAGCTCCAAATCTAAAAGAAGGTAAGGCTTTAGTATTTTCTCACGGCTTTAATATTCATTTTGAAGTCATTCAACCTCCACCTTTTGTTGATGTTTACATGGTGGCTCCCAAAGGTCCGGGACATTTGGTTCGTCGAGTTTTTGTTGAAGGGGGAGGTGTACCCGCATTGATGGCAATCCATCAGGATGCCACAGGAAGGGCAAAACAACGAGCATTGGCACACGCAGCGGCAATTGGAGCAGGACGTGCTGGGATTTTGGAGACCACGTTTCGTGATGAAACCGAAACAGATTTATTTGGTGAACAAGCTGTTCTTTGTGGAGGGCTTACATCATTGATCATTAAAGGCTTTGAGACCTTAGTGGAAGCTGGCTATGATCCTGATATTGCTTATTTTGAGTGTCTTCATGAAGTAAAACTGATTGTGGATTTGATTTACGAAGGCGGTATTGCTAACATGAGGCATTCTATTTCAGATACCGCTGAGTATGGGGATTTGACACGTGGACCAAGAATAGTGGATGACCATGTAAAGCAAAACATGAAGTCAATTTTAGAAGAAATCCAAAAAGACAAAGGAGCAAAATTCGCAAAAGAATGGTTAAACGAAGCCAAAAATGGTTATCCAAATTTTTATCGATTACGAGAAGAGGGACAAAAACACTTAATCGAAGAAACCGGAAAAAAACTACGAGCCATGATGAAGTTCTTAAAAAAATAGAATTGCCAAAAGAAATAAATAATATTATCAACCAATAAACCCAGTTATGGAAACTAAAAGTGATAAATATGTGCGTTTTAGTATATCTTTGCCGGAGGAATTACTTCAAATCATGGATCAGCAGTTCATTGACCAGGGATATGCTTCTCGGTCAGAATTCATTCGGGATTTGATTCGTGAAAAGATTGTTGCAGACAAATGGAAAAACCCAGAAGAAAACGTGATTGGCGTTTTATCAATCATTTATAATCACCATACTTCTGATCTTTCAGAAAAAATGATCCACATACAACATACAAACTTAATCAATATCTTGTGTAATTTACACATTCATGTAAATGAAGATGATTGTTTAGAAATCATCGTGATGAAAGGATTAGCAAAGGAAATCCAAAAAATTAATATTGAGTTATCTGGTGTTCGTGGGGTCAAGTTTGCCGAACTCACGAGAATTGCACCCCCTGAAATTTAATGTCCATCGAGCTCTTATTTGGACTGGCATTTGCTTTTTTCTTGATTGTTGGTTTCGTTATTTTGTATTTTTCCCTTTCGAGTGAAGCTCCCTCAAAAAAGAAGCCTACTTCTTATAAAAAAGAAAAAATAAAAGTCAACCTTACCTCCGAAGAAAAACAAGAAATGATCAACAATACGAAAGAAGTTGTAAAAGAAAATCCCAAGCAGGCAAGTATGATTATACGAAAATGGCTTAATGATGAAAAAAAATAAAAAAATGCCACCTTGTTTAGGTGGCTAAAGGAGAGAGTTTAGAAGCTGAAACTATAACCGATTGCAAAGTAAAAAATGATTCTTGGTATATCTTGTAATGGGGTGTAAGTGTATGTAAGAGGTATACCTGCTTGAGTATAAATATCATTATAAATATCAGAAATGATAGTTCCTTCGATATTAAACCCATTTCCTAACTTTGAAGGATCTTGTATTTTTCCGTCTGTATTGGATGAAAGTCCTATCAAAGAGACCAAGTCATTTTTGTAGGGGTCTGGATCAAAGAATTCGATAGTGAAGCGATAATAACCTACAAGACTTACAAAAAAATTCCCTACACTAAGATTAAAAGGAAAGCTAATATATTTGATACCTTGTAATCCGTTTTGGGTTTGATAAGCAATTGCAGGTTCAAAAGTGAATGTAGCAGCATCTCCTTCAACAATAGGGATTTTGTAACTAATTGTTGTGAAAGTAGAACCACCGTATCCATCACCGTTGAATTCTCCGTATAAATAAATCGACAAATTTGGTAGTCCAGAGGGAGAATATCCAACAAAAATTTCCGTAAATTGATCACCACCTACCACACCCTCCGCAGTGTTAGGTAGTAAGTATGTTACAATCCCTCCTGACATAGTTCCTAACTTTGTGGAAAAAGAGTATCCTAACGTTAGGTCAACCTCGTCAACGCGATGGAGTCCAACGGGTTCTTTATAAAAATTTGGAAAATTAGCTGAACCAGTAAGATAAGCTTCTAAGCCGTTTTGATCAACAGTATTTTGAATTGTCGATGTTATGATACCAATTGGCAATGGATTATCAGTTAAAAGACTTGCAATAAAACTTCCATAGGCTTGTGCAATCGTACCAGTGTCACCAGGACCTTCTTGTAACAATTCGTCCACATCGGCATCGCTTCGATTCACTAAGGCAAACGAGGACCAAATATTAAAATACCACCCTTCTGAAAAATTAAAGGTAATACTTGGTTGTATCGCAGGCGCCAAATTAAAACTACTATAAGATGTCTTATCAATCAAATGTTTATTTTGAAAAACATCAACTCCACGAAAGATGTAGGTTGATACAACTGGAATGCTCACATTGATAGATGGTTCAAAAGCTCCGATTGGATGTAAGCTAAACACAGCTAAAGTAGTGAAAAAAAAAGTTTTTAATCTCATTTTCAGTTGATTTTTCATAACAACCTCCAAATGTTGTTTGAAGTGAAATCAATTTTTTGAAAATAAAAAGGTTTAAAAAACATTATGCAAAAGAAATACCTTTTTATTTATTAACCTTTAAGTCAAAATCTAAGATAAAAATTATTCAGATTGTTTATTTATTAAGCAATTAGACGGATTTCTTAATTTTAAGAATTTTTATCTGAACTCAATACAGTAATTATTTCTTTGAATTTTATTGAATTAAAAAATTAATCCTTATTTCAAAGAAAAAAATTCACTTGTCGTTTGTTTGTCTTGAAAATAACTAGATTTTGCTTTATGCCAATGGAATTACGTGAAATCCAACATTGGAATGATTTTCTCTCCCAACAGCAGATCAAAGTTTACTTAGCATCAAACTCACCTCGAAGAAAGTGGATTTTGCAAAAATGGGGTTTGGATTTCGAAGTTATCCCACCCAGATTCGACGAAGAACTGTTTTTACAGCACCTATCAACCATAAAAAAACAAGGTGGAATATGGGAAGTCCAATCAGCGCATCACAAAGGGTTGATACATGAAATTTGTTCTAACTTAGCAATCCAAAAAGCTTTGATCACCTGGGAAGAATTACAACAGACCCAACAAAAGTTTTTGGTTCTTTCCGCTGATACTTTGGTTTATTACAATCAGTACTTTTTGACAAAACCACAAAGCTTTGAAGAAGCCTATTTGATGTTAAAGTTCCTATCAGGAAAAACTCATACGGTTGTGACCTCTCATTGCATTATCAATCATAATAAAATGATCATCACAAAAGACATTATGACCTTAGTGACTTTTCGTAAACTCTCGGATACGGACATTAAAGAATACATCGAAACAGCAGAACCCTATGACAAGGCGGGTGGATACGCCATTCAAGGTGAAGGTGCCATTTTGGTGGAATCGATTGTGGGGGATTACTTGAATGCTGTGGGATTGTCGCTAAATGCCGTACGGTTTCTTTTGAGTGAAATCAAGCTTTGAACTGATGTTGGAATAAATGGAATTTTTATTTGTATATGGAACATTGCTTTCTAAATTCCATCATCCTTTATCCATCAAACTCAAAAAAGAAGGAATTTACCTAGGAAAAGGATTTGTTTTCGGGAAGCTCTATGATTTGGGGGAATATCCCGCGGCAAAACCTGCAAAGGACAGCATTGTGATTGGAGAAATCTATCGGGTTCCAGCGATTTTGTTTTTCGATTTAGACTTTTATGAAGATTACAATCAATACAACTTAAAAAAGTCCTTATTTGTTCGAAAGCGGACAAAGTCATTTTTGATTCCTGAAGATCACCATTATGCAAATTCTCAAGAACTGATACAAAAACTTCATGAATTTCAGAAGATCTTTTCGTTTATCTATTGGTACAATCAGCCTTTGAATTTAGCAGTTTGGATTGAAAGTGGAGATTATTTAAAATATCTCGAAGAGAAAAAACAGTTTTCGTTCTGATAAAACAATTGCTTTGAAGAGTTCTCAACGAGAATTATCACTGATGGGGCAAGAACTCATCCAAATCTTAGAAAGCATTCCTCAAAAGGACAAGAAGCTCTATCAATTGGTTTCAATCTTGAGGGCTTATTGTGAGTGGGATAAAAAACAAACGTTTCAAAGTTTAGCACCTTCTTTGTTGGAGGAAGCTTACGAAATCATCCAAGGCATCCAAACAAAGGAAAAAACCAAAAAAGCCTCTATCCTCAAAGAAGAATTAGGAGACATGTTGTTTTTGATTTTTTTCTATATTTACTTGGGGGAAGAAGAAAACCTTTTTACTTTAAATGATGTGTATGATTTTCTTTTTGAAAAATACATTTCTCGTCATCCTCATGTATTTGGGGATAAATCTACAAAAGACACAGACATTATCTTAAAAAACTGGGAAAGCTTTAAAAAAAAAGAAATAGGAGAAAATACAGAATTCTTACCTGCTTTGATGAGAGCACAAAAGATTCAAAAGCAAGCTTCATTAGAGGGATTTGATTGGATACCCAATGAAAACAAATCCCACCTAAAAGAAATCCTACAAAAAATCAAAGAAGAAATCCAAGAAATCGAAACAGTTCTCTCGAACGAAAAAGACAAAGAAAAACTCGAAACAGAAATTGGGGATTTGTTGTTTTCTGTTGTCAATTTAGCAAGACACGTGAAGATCTCAGCAGAATTGGCTCTGCATAAAAGTATCGAAAAATTTTTGTATCGCTTTCAAAAAGTGATGAGTCTTTATCAAGAAAAGTATCCTTCAGATTTACCCAAAGAAGAAAAACTCTCAATCTTAGAAGAAATCTATCAACAAGTGAAAAAAAACAATGAAGATTCTACGTGATGTGGAAATAAAATCCAAAACCTCAATGGGTTTAGGAAACAAAGTTCCTTTTTGGGTGGAGATTTCTGATGAAGAAGAATTGAAGCAAGCTCTGGATTTTCTGAAAGAAAAAAAACTGGGTTTTTTCGTTTTGGGGGAGGGCACAAATACGATTGGTTCAGATGAAGTATTGCCAATCGGAATACTACATTTAAAAAATCATCAAGCAAAATTTCAAGTAGAGGATAAAGTTTTGGAAATCCCTTTTGATGAAGAAAAACCCTACCAAGAATTTTATCCCATCAAGTTTTATCCTGAGTTGTTAAAGTTGGTTCAATTGGCGAAAGAAAAACATAAGTCTGTTCAAATATGGGTAGATTCTGGGATTCGTTGGGATAACTTCGTCTTTTTTTGTTTGATGCATTCAATACCTTCGTTTGTTTTGTTATCGGGTATTCCGGGAAAAGTTGGTGCCCTTCCAATTCAGAACGTCGGAGCTTACGGCGATGAAATCCAAAATTATGTTAAATCTGTAATTACTTACGAAATCGAAAATTATGAACCAAAGAAAAAGAAGTTTGTACGTGAGGATTGTGATTTTCGGTATCGAAGTAGTATTTTTAAAAAATTTCCTCTGCGCTTTGTTGTGTTCCAGTTAGAACTTGAGGTGGACGTTTTAAAACCAATTCCCTTGCATTATCAGGAACTTCGAAATTCTTTATTATTTAAAACAGAAATTTCTGCCAAAGAAAAAGAAAAAGAATTCTTTGATTCTTTTTTTGATTCTAATCTCAAAAACGAAATCCTTTTCCCCTATCAAATACGAAAGACTATCTATGAGATACGGCGAAAAAAAGGGATGATTTTGGATGAACAAGGTCCTGATCGCCATACCGCAGGATCCTTTTTTCTTAACCCTCTTTTGAGCAAAAAGGAATTCCAAGATTTACAATCAAAAATCCCCTATGAAATCCCACATTATATCGAGGATTCTTATTACAAAGTTCCAGCTGCGTGGTTGATTGAGTATAGTGGATTTTTTAAAGGATACAAAAGTCAAAATCAAACCTTAGGTATCTCTCCTCATCATGCTTTGGCAATCATAAATTATCATGCCAATGTAAAAGAGCTCAAAGCATTTGTGAAAGGAATCCAAAATCAGGTTTATCAAAAAACCGGGATTCGCCTTCAAACCGAACCTGTCTTCATGGATGAGGTAATTCTTCAAAATTCGAGTTTCCTGATTTCATAAAGTTCTGTAGTCACATGTCCCACATACGGAATTTGAACCCGCATTTTTAGGATCTCTCTTGGAGGGTTTGCATGTATCCATAGTGTGATTTTCCCGGAACTTTGGAACAAGCCTGAGGTTTCAAAGGAAGGTATCACAATCCAAGCACGTTTTTTTTCTTTGACGTTGTTGATGTGGGTTTCTATTTCTACTTGATCCACAATATGGATTTTTAATTCCACTAATTTTGTGTCATCAAACAAAGGGATGCTGAAAGTGATTTCTTTTTTAGGTTGATGGGGTGAAAGTTGCAAAAAGAATATAGCTGATAAAATGTCTTGAGTGTTTGGAAGTAAAGTTGTCACACCCTCTTTGTGTTTCCATACGTTTTGTCGGTTTTTGACGTTTCCCGAAAATTCTCTTTGATACCACGTGATTTCTTGAGTTTTAAAAGAAAAATATGTTTTTTGATCCCGATGGTATCTTCCTTCGTTTAAGGACTTTTCGCTATAAATGGGGATTCTTCGTTTAGGATTCCAATAAGATATGGCGTAATTATTTACTGGGTAGATATATTGCAAAACCTTTGTGTTGTGGGCTTTAGCTTTTAGAACATAACATTGTTCTTTTTCGCAATCAATCATGCCGTAAATCCCCAAGGAAGAATAACCTACCAGAATTCCCTTCCAGTAGATTTTGTATTTGTATTCATAAAAAGAATGGGCTTTCAAAGTGGTGATGGTTATAAAAGTAAAAATGAATAATTTCTTCATTTAAATAAATTAGATGTTTCTATAGTTGAAAAAGTTCTCATAAAATTTCTTTTAAGACATTTTTGATTTCGAAAGACGATAGAATTTGCAAGTGAGAAATTCCAGTGATCGTATAAATTTTGTCTTCAGGTAAACAGTCATCGAAAAAACTCAAGCTGCTTTCTTCGATGATACCATCACCAAGCCAATTTGCCCAAAGGGTATTTTCTTCGAGGATGATAGAATAAATTTTCGTGATGGGAAATTGAGGCAAAATTTCTTTGAGTTGTTTTTTATGGGTATTTACTATGTTTTCGTGGAAATCTTTTAAAATGCTGAGTTCTTTGGAGGTGAGGAGTCTTAAAATTTTCAAAGAGATGGTAGATTCATAATCGAATCCCAAACCTGCCCAAAGAAGGATTCGTTCTAACTTAAAACCCAAATCGGGGGAACTTATTACAAAGCAGTTTTCTATTTTGGGTTTGAAAAACTCTTTATACTTCAAGAGTAAGTAATACAAAATCCAACTTCCTGTGCTAAAGGTCAAAAACGAGATTTTGGGGGATTCTCTCTCAGAAGAAAAAAAAGAAAAAGTCAGTTTTATCATTTCATATAATTGTTCTGCGTTTTCAGAAAGGGAAAGTTTCGGTTGGAATTGAACTTTCACAAAATGGACTTGATTTTCCCTCAGAAAGGTCCCAATGGATTTTTGGGAGACAATGCTTTGTTCGAAAATTTCTGCATCACTCAAAAGAGGTGGCAGAAGAAAATAAATTTTATTCTTGTTTTTCGAGTTCACAGAATGATAGATGTCTTGAGGAGAGATCACGTTTTGATCTTCAAGCAAAAGGATTCGATCCTTCGTGGTATCAGAAAAAAATCGCTCAGAAAATAAAACCTGAGGTTGGATGTTTTCATACAAAGATAAAGTAATCTTTTTTTCTATGGGTTTAATCAAATTCAAAACATAACGTAAGAGTTCTGCATACAAATATAAAAATCGAAATAGACTTTCTTGCGAGATATATTCTAATTCTTTGAGTTGATTTAGGATTTGGGGTTTGGAATGATGAATGATGGTGTTTTGTAACGTTGGATGGTCGGTCAATTCTTTGATTTGCTGATAAGTAAATTCAATTGCGTTAATAATGATTTCTCGGAGCTGAAAAAAGAATTGTTCGCTGATTTCTCCAAAAATCAAGGTCAAGTCTTGAGAAAGTTTTTGTATGTTCATTGCGTTTAAAGTTATAATGAGTAATTTAAAAAATCAAGAATGTTTTGATGGTTGGGATGAAAAATACAATATAGTATATCCTATCATTCCACTAACAGCTGAGCCCATCAGGATTCCTATACGAGCTTGATTCAACAAGATAGCTTCTGTGTAAGACAAATTTGTGATGAACAAAGCCATCGTAAAACCTACACCCCCTAAAAACCCAAGTCCAAGGAAATGAATTTTTTTTGTCCCTTCAGGAAGACTGGCTTTGAACAACTTCATGAAAAGAAAAGTTCCCAAAGAAAGTCCTATGGCTTTTCCGAAAACAAGAGAAAACCCCAGAGTGAAGGAAAGAGCTCCTATTGTGCTTGCTTCTATCGGAACACCTGCATTGGCAAAAGCAAAAACGGGCATGACAAAAAAAGCAACAAAACCATGAAGCATATGCTCAAGTCGTTGCAAGGGTGATTGGATATTTTCTATTGATGTTTCGAGGTTTTCTAAGGTTTCTTGTTGCTTTGGGTTTAGCAATATGCGTTTGTAGTGGTGTGGAAATTCAGAAAATACGTTGTTTGTCTCTTTGAGAGTTTCTTGGAAATTTGATAATTCCACACGAGGCTTTGCAGGAATAAAAAAAGCTAAAATAACAGCGGCAATGGTAGGATGTATCCCACTCTTCAAGAATCCATACCAAAGAAAAATACCCAATAAGATGTAAAATGAGATTTTACGAACTTCAAAAACATTCATCAATCCCAAAACAATCATGATTACAAAAGCAAGAACCAGATAAGAAGTTTTCAGATGGGTAGTATAGAAGACAGCAATGATGAGAACTGCCCCAAGGTCGTCTATGATAGCAAATGCTGTTAGAAAAACCTTCAAAGCATGAGGAACCCGACTCCCCAAAAGCTTGATGATTCCCAAAGAAAAAGCTATATCCGTTGCCATGGGGATAGCCCAGCCAGTAGTGGCTTCTCTTTCGAAGGTCAAAAACAAAATGGCGGGGAGAATCATTCCACCCAAAGCAGCTCCCAAAGGAAGGATGGCTTGCTGAAAAGAGGAAAGCTCACCCACCAAGAGCTCCCTTTTGATTTCTAACCCTACAAGGAAAAAAAAGATTGCCATCAAACCATCATTGATCCACAGAATCAGAGGTTTTGTGAGTTCAAAATCATCGATTTGAAGAGAAATTTTCTTTTCCCAAAAAGAAAAATAATTTTCACCAAAAGGAGAGTTGGATAAAATCAAAGCAACAATCGTAATGACCAAAAGAATCAAACCACTACTTGCTTCGTATTGGATGAACTTTTCTAAAACAGATTTTGTTTTTTGAAAGGGAGAGAGAAAAAACTTCATAAAAAAAGAAAGCCTGTAGTTTTTTAACTGTAAAGTGAAAATCAAAAGCTATTGTAGAATTGCTTTTTTTCGTGTGAGCAATACTTTTTTTCTTGGTATTTCCCTATATTTGTCGATTTTTTAAAAAACACTTTTCATATGTTTAGTATTTGATTTTTTTCTCTATGATAAAAAAACAGCAAAAAATTCAAAAATTGTCCCATAGTTGGATATATTGATACTAAGGAGTGGTGTATGGCAAAGAAAAAAGTCAAATTAGAAAAGATTGAAAATGATACTCTACAATCCCAAGAGGGAGAATACACTATCAGTGCTGAAAAGAAAAAAGCTGTTGAAGGAGCTATCCAGCAGATCGAAAGACAGTTTGGAAAAGGAGCAATCATGAAATTGGGTAGTTCGGCTACCCAACAAATTGATGTGATTCCCACGGGTGCGTTGACTTTGGATATTGCTTTGGGGGTTGGTGGATATCCACGAGGTAGGATCATCGAAATCTTTGGACCCGAATCCTCAGGGAAGACAACTTTGTGTTTGAGTGCGGTTGCAGAAACTCAAAAAATGGGTGGGGTGGCTGCTTTTGTCGATGCAGAACATGCTCTTGATCCTAACTATGCGAAAAAAATTGGTGTCAATATTGATGAACTCTTAGTCGCACAGCCGGATTACGGAGAAGAAGCATTAGAAATCACAGAAGCATTGGTTCGTTCAAATGCTATTGATTTGATCATTGTCGATAGTGTGGCAGCATTGGTTCCTAAGGCAGAATTAGAAGGTAACATGGGAGATACTCAAATAGGACTACAAGCTCGGCTCATGAGCCAAGCAATGCGAAAACTCACTGGAACCATCTCTAAATCAAAAGCTGTTGTGATTTTTGTTAACCAAATCCGTAATCGTATCGGAGTGATGTTTGGTTCGCCTGAGACCACAACGGGTGGAAATGCTTTGAAGTTTTATGCGTCTGTGAGGTTAGATATTCGGAAACTAGAAACCCTCAAAAAAGGAGAGGAAGCTTACGGAAGTAGAGTCAGAGTAAAAGTAGTAAAAAACAAAGTAGCTCCCCCCTTCAAGCAAGCTGAGTTCGATATTTTATTCCAAAAGGGGATTCATCAAGTGGGTTGTATCTTCGACGCAGCGCTTTCTTATGAAATCATTGAACGTTCAGGAACGTGGTTTTCTTATGGTGATCTACGCTTAGGACAAGGAAAAGAAAATTGCTACCAATTCTTAGAAGAACATCCAGAAATCCGAAAAGAAATTGAACAAAAGATCAAAGAAAAACTAATAAGCGAAAATCAAGTTTCACCAACGCCAGAAGTCGAGAATAACCAAAACAAAGACATTACTTACGATCCAGAAACAGGGGAAATCCAAGATGAATTTGGAACATAAACACAAGGAAAAACCTTGTGTTTATGTTTTTGAAAAGGAGTTAAATTTTTCTTTTAAAGTTAACTTCGAAAAAAAATTCTGAATTGTGTATAGAAGAGTAGAAGTATACGTTCAGAAAAGAAACAATAGAAATAAAATCTTCTACTTTGTTCTTTTCGGGTTGATTTTGATGTTGGTTGTTCTTCTTTTTTTTTATAGAGACAAAGTATCCAACACTATAAGGGTAATCCTACTTCCCGAAAATGTCGTATTTTTAAAAAACAGGAATGAAAAAATCATACTAAAGTTCAACGAATTAGTAACTCAAAAAAAGATCCATCTAATCCATAAAGACAATGTCCTTAAAGAAGAACTCGAAAAACAAGTTAATGAAATGATACATATAGCAAATTACGTTGAACAAAATACAGATAGTTTATATGAGGTGTATAAAATTTTGTCCTTCGGTTATTTTTATAAAACCATTTTGCTTTTTGATTTACAAAAAGATATAATGCTAAAACAATTAATAACAGGCTTTTTTCCTGAAGCAAATGACCAACATCAAATTGAAGAAACCGTCTTTCTTTTAAAAAAATACACCAAAAAAACCTTAGCAATTTCTAACGAAGAAGATCACAATCTGCTTTTTTTAGATGTTTATAGTGACATTCTCTATTACAAAATACTAAACATAAGTTCACAAAAAAAACTTAATTATATAGATAAGCAGAAAATCTTACTTTTTTTATATCCATATTATGAATGGTTATATTTGTTAATTTTTTCTAATTTTGGTTTGAATGAGAAAATCCAATTAATCTTTCAACAAAACAGTTACTGGGAATTTTCTGAGGAAGAGAAATTACTTCTAGTTGCTAATGCTTTTTTCTACAGAAAAGATTACTATAAATTGTTTCAGACGTTTTTGCAATTTCAAAATCTCCAGAAACAAATTCCCACTCTGCCAAACGAACAAAATCAGAACTTCATACATGCAAGTTTTTATCTATTATTAGCTGAGTCTTTTTTATTGCAAAAAAATTATATTTTTTCAAAATATTATTTAGAACAAATTGAGAGATTGTATCCCGATCAAAATCAAAAAGAACTAAAAGAAAGAATTCAACGTGTCAGACAAAGGTTAAAAAATACTTTTAAGTAAAGTTGTTTTTGTTAATTTTTCGTTTAAAACTCAAATTCGATTGTCTTCAAAATAGTGTTGTTTTTTTTATTCACTCAGACATTGTATACGATAATAAGAATAGGTGTCTAAGTCATGATTTTTGATAAAATTTATAACTTATTTTCCAACGACATGGGGATTGATTTAGGAACGGCTAATACATTGGTGTATGTGAAAGGTCAAGGGATTGTTTTAAATGAACCATCTGTTGTAGCCGTTCAGCAGTCGACGGGAAAAGTTTTGGCTGTTGGGCACGAGGCAAAGCGAATGTTAGGAAGGACTCCAGGCGATATTGTTGCCATTCGACCTATGAGGGATGGGGTTATTGCTGATTTCGATACAGTAGAAAAAATGATTCGCTATTTCATTCAAAAAGTCCACAAACGAACTACTTTAGTAAAACCCAGGTTGGTGATTGGAATCCCATCCGGGATTACAGAAGTAGAAAAAAGAGCTGTGAGGGAGTCCGCTGAACAAGCAGGTGCCCGTGAAATCTACCTTATAGAAGAAGCTCTTGCTGCGGCGATTGGAGCTAATATTCCCATCGATGAACCAGCGGGAACCATGGTTGTCGATATTGGTGGTGGAACCACAGAAATTGCCGTGATCTCTCTGGGAGGTATGGTAATTTCTGATTCGATACGTGTTGCTGGTGATGAGTTCGATGAAGCAATCATACGGTATATACGAACTCAGTATAATCTCATCATAGGGGAAAGAACCGCCGAAGAACTAAAATTCAAGCTAGGGAATGCATATCCAGAAAAAACCGTAGAAACAATGGAAATCAAAGGTCGAGATGCGGTAACAGGACTTCCAAGAACACTCGAGGTAGACTCCAACGAAATCCGCGAAGCATTAAAAGAAACATTAGAACAAATCTTAGAAGCCATCAAAAATACCTTAGAAAAAACCCCACCTGAACTAGCGGCTGATATAGTTGAAAGAGGAATTGTTCTTACTGGCGGTGGATGTTTGCTTAAAGGTTTAGATAAATATTTGAGTAAAGAAACAGGAGTACCTGTGATTCGAGCCGAGAATCCCTTGATCTGCGTAGCTCTAGGAACGGGAAAATATTTAGAAGAATTGCCAAAACTAAAGCAAAGAGGCATGCTCAATAACAGAAGATAAACTATGCTATGGGAATATATATATCGACACCGAGTTGCTTTAAGCCTAAGTTTTTTTGTTTTGTTTTCATTGGTAAATATCATTTGGCAAAAGAATTTGTTCACGAATACATCTGTGTATGTAAATAAGATTGTAGAGCAAACAAATTATATATTTAAAAGCTTTATAAGTTTTCCCTTTACTTTTATTCAGAGAATTTCTGAATATTCGGAATTAAAACAAAAATATGAAAAAGCACTCGAAGAAATCGAAAAATACAAATCCCAAAAAGAACAACTTGAACAACTCTTGATTGAGAATGAAAAATTAAGAAGGATGATGAACTTCGAGCCACTTCAAACTTATCCCGAAGAAAAAGCCCAGGTCCTGGGGATACGATTAAGTTCTGTGACACCAAGAATTATTATCAATAAAGGAAGAAGACATAATATAGAACCCTTCATGCCTGTGATTGGAATTACTACAGACGAGAACCAAAATCCAATTCGTGCTGTGGTAGGTATTATAGCAAAGGTGCAAGAAAATAGTAGTATCGTCCAACCAATACAACATCCCCAATCAAAAATTGGTGTTCGAATTGATACAACAAACCAGTGGGGAATCTTAGAGGGAAGCACTTTTTCTTTTGATAGATTAAGGTTAAAATACATATCAAGCTACGTGGATAAGAAAAGTGTTTATTTTTTTGATACATATCAAGAGATTCAAAAATCAAGGATAGTCACAAGTGGAAATGAAGGAATCTTTCCTCCAAATATCCCAATTGGTAGAGTGATTAGTGATATAGAGCAAGACGAACATAATTTTAGCATTGCTTATGTAGAACCATATATCAAAATCGATAGCTTAGATTATGTGATTGTTCTAATCAAGAAACCAGAAGATTGGTCAAATTATATTCATGAGGAAAATGAACCTTTAAAAACAATTTTAGACAGTAATTACATTCCACAAGATTTGATGAAGAACTATCAAGAACTAATCTCAAAAGACAATAATAAAGAAGTAAAACCAAGTGAAAATCAAGAAACTAAAAAAGAAGCTACCTTGATAGAGAAGCAACAAGAACCAAAAAGAAAGTTGATCAATCCACTGGATCCACTGCAATAAAATGTTAGAATTCTTTATTATCCTATTGGGTTTGATATTTTCTTATTTTTTAAAAGATATAAATTTTCTAGGTTTGGAGTTTGAGTTTTTTAAGATAGGGAGTATTTATCCAGATTTTCTCTTAATATTTATTATCTATTTTGCGATGAAAACAGATGAATTCAAAGCTATTTGGATTGCTTTTTTTGGAGGTCTTTTAGAAGACTCAACTATTTTGAGTTTCTCCCCAGAGGAGTCTGAATTTGTGAATGTCTTAGGTATTCATTCTTTGATTTATCCCTTGGTAGCTCTTGTAATAGCGAAATTACAAAAGCATCTAGATACCGAAAATTTTAAAACCATAATGTTTGTCGTGTTTGTTTCTTCATTGGTTTCGAGGATTTATGTTTGGTTTGTCATGGGGATTTTGGATGATTTTTATTCTTCGTATTCATTCATCGGACCTTCAATTTATACTAGTGTCTTAGCACCCGTTTGGTTTTTGTTTTTAAAATGGATTTATAGATTGTAATCAAAGGGTGTTCTATGGCAAAAACCCTGAGTGAATATAAATTAGAATCAAGGTTTCGTAATCGTATATTTTTCTCCTTTGGACTTTTTGTTTTTGTGCTTACCATCTTTTTTTTTCAGTTATTTCATTTGCAGATCCTCAATGGCAAAGAAAACAAACTCCTTTCGAAAAGATTTGTCAGTAGAGAAGAATATAAAGTAGCTCCCAGAGGAAATATTTACGATAAAGACTTCAATCTAAAAGAACCATTAGTCTATAACGTAAATTACTTGGATTTTGTTTTGTATCCATCAAGGTTTCCTAATTATGAGACAGGTATCAAATACATTCTTCGTTTTTGCGAGGTGATGGGAATTGATTGTCAAAATTATTCAAAATACTTCCAGAATGAAACATGGAAGACTCTTGCAAAGAAAAATGAAAAAATCATTCTTTTACATAAAGTTTCGCGTGAACAACAAGAACGTTTGGTGGCTTTTCAGTTTGATTCTGAGTATTCAACTTTTGAAGGGAATCACATCCGTTATTATCCTTTAGGTCCGTATTTTGCCCATGTTTCGGGTTATGTGGGATTACCTTCAAGAAAAGAAGTTTCAGAAAGACAAGTTCAACTTTATCAAATCACAGGTAAAGATGGTTTAGAGCTGTTTTACAATGATCAACTACAAGGAAAAGATGGGATTTTCATTCATAATAAAATATTCGAACAAACAGAATATTTAAAGTTTACCCAACAAGGAAATCATTTGGTTTTGAATATTGACAAAAAACTTCAAATAGCTGCTTATAGAGCTTTAGTGGAATCTCAAAAACGAGGAACAGTCATTGTTCTAAAAGCTGCAACTGGAGAAATCCTGGCTTTGGCATCGTATCCTTCATATGATCCCAATATCCTTTCTGACTCAAAACATCCGCTAAGAAATGAGCATTTAAAAATTGTTAAACACTTCAATAGTTTTTTGAACTTAGCAATACAATCCAAGTTTCCACCAGCATCTACTTTCAAGCTTATCACAAGTATTGCTGCATTAGAACAAGGAAATCCCTTAGAAATTAATGAAAATACCACTTATTTTTGTCCCGGACATTATAGATTAAAATCCACTCTTAAAGGAGTTCCTGATGCTATCTATCTTTGCCACAAAAGAGAAGGCCATGGAACATTAAATCTGGTTCAAGCAATAGCCCAAAGTTGTAATGTATATTTCTATCAATTGGGATTAGAAATTGGTCCAACCCCCATCATAAAAACTGCCCAAGAGTTTCATTTGAATCAACAAACTGGGATTGACCTTCCGGGTGAGGTTTCTGGCTTTGTTCCTGATCAAATGTGGAAGCAAATACGTTGGTCCAATCGATGGTATGATGGAGACACTGTGAATCTATCCATTGGTCAGGGATTTATTGAAGTAACTCCGATTGCTATGGCAATGGTCTATGCCGCAATTGCCAATAAGGGAAAATTAATGAAACCTTTTATCGTTCGAGAAATTCGAGACTCTTCGAACGGAAAGGTTTTAAGAAAATATGAACCTCAAGTAATCAAAAATCTCAAAATCTCAGAAAAAACTTTACAGATTGTTCAAAAAGGATTAAGAGAAGTAGTCTTATCAGGAACTGGGAAGTTGCTCAATCAACCGGGTCTTGTGCCAATTGCAGGGAAAACAGGAACCGTTCAAACCAGATCAAAAGCTCAAAGTATCGATCATGCTTGGTTTATCGGATATGCACCATATAGTGATGATGATCAATTTTTACATGACCGAATTGTTGTAGCTGTGTTTGTAGAACATGGATTAGCAGGATCTGCCAGTGGTGTTCCTATTGCGTTGAAGATCTTCAAAGAAGCGTTTCCAAAATGGGAAAATCCCAACTCTATACCCACAAATCCCGTTGTTTCTAAATTTTCTTTGAATTAAAGCATGAGATATAAATTCGATTGGGTTCTTTTTTTGTCTGCTTTTTTGGCTACTATCATCGGTATCATTACACTCTATACTCAAGAAAACTTTGTTGAAGATCCGCCTAATCGTTGGTTAAAGCAAACATTTTTCTTGGCATTTGTGCTGATTGTCTTCTTTGTTTTTTTTCGAGTTCATTACCAAACTCTCGGGAATTACAGCATTGGTATTTACTTAGTTGCAATTTTTTTGCTTTTGATTACGTTGGTTCCTTTCATTGGGGCAGAAATCAAAGGTGCCCGTTCTTGGATAAGATTGGGGTTTATTAACTTTCAAACTTCTGAGTTTGCAAAATTGGCTTCAATTCTCTTGCTTGCAAAATTTTTAGAAATCAAAGAAAAAGAGATGGGACAACTTTCTTCGTTACTATTGGCATCCTTGATTTTTCTTCTTCCCATTTTGTTGATATTGGTTCAGCCTGATTTAGGAGGAGCTATGATATTAGCTCCCATTTTACTTTCTATGCTCTTTGTTGGTGGAGCTGATATATTGCATATTACTTCTATAATTCTTTTTTTTGGTATTTCTCTTTTGATCCCACTTTTCATTGAATATCATAATATCATTCTTGTGGATAGCTTGATTGAAAGACTTTATGCCATCGATAAAGTTCAATTCATTCCAGCCGTAAATATATTAAAATTTCAGATTTGGAAGTTTTTAGAAACCTCGAAAATTCCCAAAGAAGTTCAATCCATAGATTTGGAATATTTGAATAATTTAACGAATAATGTAGTTCTTTTTACAGAACTGAAAGAAATTGCTTATAGTGTTCGCTACGAAAAAGGAGGTTTTTTAATTAAGATTTTCGATAACGATACACTGCTACTGATTGTAAGTATCTTACTTTTAGTGATTGCCGGGATTTTGTTTTTCATTCGATTAACTCAGGGGATTGTTTATCATTATCTAAGAAAATATTACATACCTTTAGGGGTCATTGGGATTTCTTTACTTTCTGCCTATTTGATTCATAATTCCTTTTCCTTCAAGTATCATCAAGTGGTAAGGGTAACGGCTTTTTTGAATCCCGATAAATTTCCTCGTGATTTGGCATATCAGATTCGTGCCTCAAAAGTAGCCATAGGTTCTGGACAACTCTTTGGGAAAGGACTCCAATCAGCCGAAATGACTACAGGAAAAAACCCTATTGTACCTGAATCGTTTACTGACTTTATCTTTGCTTCGTGGGCGGAAAGGACAGGTTTTTTGGGTTCAATCATCCTTTTGATTTTACTTTCTTTGGTGGTCATTCGAGGGTTTTACATTGCTATTTCAGCTCGTGATCGTTTTGGTTCCTTACTGGCTTCGGGGATCACATTTCTTTATTTGTATCATATTGTTTTTAATATCGGGATTGAAATCGGACTCATGCCTGTGACGGGTCTGCCTTTGAGTTTTGTTAGCTATGGAGGTTCACATCTTTTGATTTGCTACATTGGCCTGGGAATTTTACAAAGTATTTATAGTAGAAAATATATCAACATCTAATAAAAGAAATTTTTCTTGTAAGAGAACCGATAGAAAATTCATGAAAAAACGAATCGTAGAATTAGAATTCTTCAAAGGGAAGCTAAAGTTATTTTACAATCAACTCTTAGAATCAGAAAAGCACTTGTTGGATTATATGAATTCTCTTGCAGAAACAAAAAATTATCTTCGAGAGTTTCAAAGACTTCCAGTTCGAACTTACACAAAAATCCAAATCCAAAATTTGACTTCCTACATCCAAAAGATGGAAATCCTTTATCAAAGACTCCATCGAATTCATGAAATAGCCTATCGAAAAATCGAACAACTACAAAAAACAGAAATCCTTGATTTTTTCTCACCATCGGTTGAAACCCACGTGGTTGAAAAACTAAAAAAAAATTATCTTTTAAAAAATAAAAACATCAAAATAAAAGAGTCTTATTTTATCTTCAAAATAGCTTCAGTATTATATTGTGTGCACGGAAGATGGGATCAAGCTTTGAAGTTTGAACAAGAAAAAGAACTTTTGGATTTTTTAAAAAACAAAAAAGAAATCAAGTTTTTATTTCCCGATCCTTCTTCGTGGAAATATTATTTTTCAAAAGGACATCCTCATTATATGATTTTATTAGAAGTCAATGTTGATGGAGAAAAACGCAAAATGGCTATTTTTACGAATGAGAAGGTAGTATATAAAGAAAAAATTCTTGATTTGAAATTGAAAGAGATCCCTCGAGAGAATAAAGAGATACATTCTTTTTTTTCAAAGTATTTTTTTTATAAAGGAAAAAAAATTTATTTCTTTTCTCCTTCGGATTAATCATTTGTATTCCCTCAAGAATTCATTGAATTCCCAAATGGCTTTTGCTAAATCCAAAACTTTTTGTTTCCCCCATTTTTTGATCAATGCATCGATTAGTTTTTTTTCGCTATTTCTTAGGTTGTCTGCTACTTGTTTTCCTTTTTTGGTGATTTTTAGTCGTTTGATTCGTTTGTCTTCTTTGTCTTGTTCGCTAACAACTAAGCCATTGAGTTGAAGGGCTCTAACTGCTTGGCTCATGGTCATGGGATCTCTTTTTAGGAGTTTTCCCAACTCTCCTTGTGAGATTTCTGGATTTTCGTCAATTTGTATCAAAATGGATAAAGCCAAAGTAGAAATTTTTTCGGATAATTGCATTTCGGATTTAATGATATCAATGGAGCTACGAAAAACAGTCCCCATGTTCAATATTAAATTTTGTTCTGAAATTTTTGTTGCCATACTTTACATAATAACGAAATCTTTTTTTAAGTCAATCAATTAGAAGTAAGAATTTATAATTTCTATTTGTTTTTTAAATTTATAATTTTTTTTATTAAATTCATATAATATTTTTTCTAAAACATCAGAATTGTAATCATCAAATCTAAATTTAATTAATAAAATTTGATTAATGATTTTCTTTAATTTTCTTCCAAAAGCATTCCCAGTTTTTATCGCAGTCCTGATAAATCTTTTTGATTTTTTCTTCTTTTTCTTTGTGGGAATAAATTTGCAATAAAACAAAATCAGCATTATTGAAATTTCTTTTTTGTAGGTTTTCTATCAAATTGTCTTTCTTGAATTTTTTATATAGGCTGACCAAATCATGTTTTATGTGATTTAAGACTTCTTGTTTTTTTGTCAGTTTTTGTTCTGTTGTTAGAGTTTGATCGTCATACAAATTTTGTAGTTTTATCTTGTAATCATAAAAAAGCTTCTGGTGTTCTGCCTCGAATTGGAGTTGTTGATGGAATTCTTTTAATTTTTCATTTTGTTGGGTTTTGATTAAGTATAGAGATGTTCCTTCTCGCTCAACGAAGTCCGCAAGGGTTTCGTTAAACTGAGAATCATTTTGATTCCAATAGGTATTATGGGTCAGTTCATGAAACACCAATCTCGCTAACTCCACTTCTGAATATTCTAAATGATAAGTAAAAATAGGATCTTTAAACCACCCCAAACTTGAATACGCTGATATTCCCGAAATTCTCACATCCCAGTTTTGGTTTTTTAAATATTCTGCATATGCTTTGGCATCGTTCAAATCAAAAAAACCAATATAATAAACAGTTCCAACAAAAGGAAACCAATACTTCTTGGGTCGTAGCTGTAATTTCTCCGAAGCAACCACCATAAAGCTGATGGCTTTTCCTGAGACTTCGTAGTAATACTCAAATTGATCTTTCGTATTGAGTTTTAGTTCTCTTTGAGCAAAATCTAATAGATTCTTTAAAGTTTTAAATTTTTGTTTTTTTTCTTCTGAAATGGTTTGATTGTTGAGTAGGTAATCTATTTTTCTTTTTTTTAGGTTGATTTCGATTTGTTTTTTCCCCTGCTTGAGCAAATAAAAAGGTTCATTTGGAACACAAGAGAAAAGTCCCAAAACCAAACCCAAAAAAAACTGCCATCTTGCGATTCTCATAAAGCCAGTTCAATAGACAATAGTTCTTTTTGTTCACCTGAGGTTCGATGGTATCCCACATCAATGATAAAATCATGAAATAAAGTGATGACTGGTTTTAAATGATTCGTATTCTCCAAATCCTCAAAAAAAGAAAGTTTTTCTATTTTTTCGAACGAAATTTCTTCTAAACATTGTTTTTCTTTTAATTGGGTTAAAATCTTGATGAGGTTCTTGATATCTTGTAGGTTTTGTAGCATAGAAATGGGAAAGAAAACCCAAACTTCATTAAGAATGAAAAATTTTTTTACTATAGATTCACTCGAAAGATATTGTAAGCATTTTTCCGAAACCAATTTGAATAAAATAAAACTTTTGTAGAGTTCTACATGATTAGATATGAGGCTTTTTTTTATGAATTCATTTATATATTGAGATTTCTTTTCGAGAGAGCTCAAAAACATGTTTTCAGTTGGGATTTGAAACTTCTCTAAGATTGTCAAAACTTTTTCATTAGGTAATTCAAGGTATAAATAGTCTTTGTCATAGAGTAGTTTTAAAGAATTTGTTTCAATTTTGCTAAAATAATGTTCCCAAAAACTCAAACGTAGATATTTAGTATTCCAAAGAAATAGGAACTGATAATCCCACAGTCCATAATGATGAATGCTACTATGAGAAACGAAAAAATTCAAAAGAAATAAAGATTTCTTGATGGGTATTTTGAGAGCTGTAGGAGGGATTTCACTCTGAGCAAAAACACAAAGAATTTCTCGATAGCCATTATGAAAAATCGTTCCTAACGAACGAATATCAATCATGCGTAAATGATTCTCTTTGAATAGTTCTATCACTTCGTCTTTTGATAATTCATACGAAAGATAATAGCTATTGCCAGCTTTAATGGATCGTGCTTCCAAAAAAAAGGAACCAACTAAATAAGCATTTGGTTTTAAAAACGAAATCAGATTCTGAAAAACAAACAAAAACTCTTCTCTGGATTGGGTGATACATTCTGGAACAAAATGAAACGAAACAACATCATAAGGATGGGTTTCTAAATGAAGGGATGTAAGATCAATCAATTTTAATTCCTTCCAGCGTCTTCGAATCACTTCTTTGCGGTGTTCTATTAGCCTTGAGGGGATGAAGTTTTCAGCTTGCTGATGGACCTTGTGATATTCCAGAAAAAGAGTTTTTTCAATCACATGATCCCAAGGGAAATATTCTTTCTTTTTTAACCATTGTTCAATCAAATCAAGATTGATTTGCAAAGCATCGGAGAAATAGATATTTTGTGCTATAAGCGACAAGGGAATGATAGAAAATAACGAAGGACCACCTCCCAGCTCTATCACATCTTTTTTATTTCCATTCCAGATTTTCCAAAGATGAAGACTTGTATCGACCAAAAAATCCAAAAGAAAGTGGTTTTCTTTGTTTTCGTTTAGGTAGTAGTGATATAAATACTCAATGGGGCGAAATTCCTGATAACTCCGATAACTTGGCATTACACTTTACAATCAACATTTTTGGTTTTTGATACTGTTTCATAAATGAGTAATGCTTGTGGTAGTTTTTCTTGTAGTTCTTTGATACGTGTTTCAGGTGCTGGGTGAGTGGATAAAAATTCAGGAACTTTTGGTCCTGAGAGTTCTTTCATGTTTTGCCAGAGTTCGATTGCTCCTCTGGGATGAAAACCTGCTTTTGCCATGAGTTCTAATCCGACAGTATCAGCTTCACTTTCTTGGGTTCTTGAGAAAGGAAGAATGATACCATATTGCACACCAACTCCTAAAGCACCTAAGATAGCTGGATTGTTGACGACAGTTCCTTCTAAGATTTTTAAACTACCTGCAGCAATCATGTGAGATTCAATACGTTGTTTTCCATGTCTTTTGATGACGTGCCCAACTTCGTGTCCAATTACTGCTGCAAGTTGATCTTGGGTCTTGGCAACTTTTAGGATTCCTGTGTAAACTCCAATCTTTCCGCCTGGCAAAGCAAAAGCATTTACCATATCGCTACGAAAAACCACAACTTCCCATTCTTTAACACCCGTTGGATCAACAGCTACAGATAAAATGTGATTTGCTACACATTGAACGTATTGATTGATTTTCGGGTCCTTCTCAATGGGGGTTTCAGCTTTGATTTTTTGAAAGGTATCTACTCCCATTTGATTGACTTGTTTATCATCAAGTAGTGGAAGACTCTGACAATAAGTAATAAACATTACCGTAGCTAATAACAAAATAAATCTTCTCATGTCCAAACTCCTAAATCACAGAAATATATCTTTGCTGGATTTTGCAATATTTTCTTTGAGAAAAAACCAAATCAAAACTTTCCCACAAAGGAGATTTGGGAAATGTCCTTCAAATTTCGAAAAGCCAAGTAAAGTCGTTCTAAGCCAATTGAAATGCCCGCACAACGTGGTAGGGGTAGAGCTCGAAGGAAAGTCTCACTAATGGGAGGGATGGGCTTATGGAGTCTTTTTCTTTTCTGAATTTCTTGTTGAAAAACTTCCCATTGTTCTTGGGGATTGGAAATCTCGTAATATCCATTGGCAATCTCCCATGTTTTCCAATAAAGCTCAAATCGACAGGAGATTTCTGGGTCATCAGGATCTAATCGGCTATATGCTCGTAGTTCTTTGGGGTATCCATACAAAAACAATGGCTCTTCTGTCTCTAATTTGGGTTCAATCAACGAAAGAAAAACTAAGAAAAACAAATCATCATATTCTTCTTGTTCTAATGTAGCAAGCTTCTTTGATTCTGTCAGTTGGTGTTCTTGTATGATTTCTATTAAATCCTCTTTATGGAAACCTCGCTGGAATTTTTGATAAAAAAGCTCTTTGATGCTTATCTTACGAAAAGTAGTGATTTTATGAAATTGGGGTATGGTTTCTGACAAATAGAGCAAAAGTTCTTTTACTTCCTCCATCAAATCAAAATGATCATAATCAATGTGATACCATTCCAACATTAAGAATTCTTTTCGGTGGTGCTTGCTTTCATCTCCCTTCCGAAAAACATGAGCAATCTGAAATAGATTTTTCTTATACCACGAAACCAAGGTCTTTAGATTAAACTCAGGGCTCGTAATTAAATATTCTTTCCCTATTTGGAATGCTTGGATGTGGGGTTCTGGGGTAGAAAAAGGGTTGAGTAAAGGAGTTTCTACTTCAATGAAGTTTTTCTTTCGAAAAAAGGTTCGAATCTCATACAAGAAATCAGAAAATACCTGAACTTCCAAAAGCTTAGGCATTAGGATTTTTTCTTATGGAGTTCTAAAAGTTCTTTCAAAATCTTTTGTCGTTCGAGAAATCGCTGTTCTTTGTTCAAAGAAAGCCAAAATCGTTTGAGGTTCTTTGGATTTAAGCCTTTTGCCATTGCATATTTATTCAAGAGTTTTGCTGTTTTCTCATTCATGAGGTCAAATGTTTTTCTTGATTTTCTTCGTCAAATCGAATTGAGAATAATCCTTGTCAGTAGCTTGATGTCGTTTTTTCTCTCATTATGACAGAGATTGCCATTTTAGGTGCGGGTGGTTTTACGGGAAAAGAACTACTGCGACTTCTTCGGGATCATTCATTTATCAAGCCCGTTCATATCACTAGTAATGCATACAAAGGAAAAAAAGTAAAAGATATCTTCCCAGAACTGGCATATAGTAAAATTGGGGATTTGGTTTTTCAATCCCATCAAGAAAAAATCCCATCGGGTATTCCAGTGATTTTGGCAACACCCAATCAAGAATCGATGGAATTGGTCCATCAGCTCTTTCATGAAAACCGAATCATAGTAGATTTGAGTGGTGCTTATCGTTTGGATTCTCTTTTGGATTTTCAAAAATTCTATGGGTTTGAACATAAATATCCTGAACTTTTAAAGCACAAGGTCTATGGAATGACAGAAATCTATCGTGAGCAAATTCAAAAAACTCGACTCGTATCTAATCCCGGTTGTTATCCCACATCGATTTTGATTCCATTGTATTACTTTCGAAAGTATTTAGCAGGAGTTCGAGCAATTTCAATCGACTCAAAATCTGGAGTATCTGGCGCAGGGGGAAGAGTCGAAGATGGGGGTTTTTCATTCTCAAATGTATATGAAAATTTTCGTGCTTATAAAGTTTTACAACACCAACATGAACCAGAGATACTCCAGTATCTAAAAGACTTTTCTGGTTTTTCTGGTGATTTGACGTTTGTTCCTCATTTACTTCCTATTTTTCGTGGGATTCTTTCTACGATTTTTATTCATTGGAATGATGTTCTTCCAAACGATAAAGAACTCATAACAGAAATAAAGCAACAGATACAAAATGAACCTTTTGTTCGATTCTACGACACTCCTGAAAGTATTGATTTAAGAAAAGTTCAGCAGACGAATTATTGTGATTTTTCTTTTCGCACAAAAGGAAAAACGACTGTGATTGTTTGTGCTATTGATAATTTAGTAAAGGGAGCTGCCGGTCAAGCCCTGCAAAACCTAAATCTAATGTTGGGTTATGAAGAAACCGAGGGATTATTATAATTATTTTTTATAAAATCTTTCAACAAATCGTTGTATGTTTTCTTGGGAACCAAATATGATGAAAGTATCTCCTTCTTGTAGGACCATGTCGGCTTTGGTTTCTTTGATTTGATCTTCTTTTTTGGATTTTACAAGTAAAATGTTGATTTGAAAATCATTTCGAACATTCAGTTCTTGGATGGTTTTTTGGTGGAATTCTTTAGGAACTTCGATTTCTAATATTTCGTAGTTTTCTAAAATCGAATAGCTTTTTCCAACAAATTTGTGTCTTGCATAAAGGGACATGTTATCTGCTGCTTCTTCGTCAGGATTGAAAATGTTTTGGATGTTATACATTTTTTCTAAGATTTCTTTTTGGATTTCGTTTCGATAGCGAACGATGATTTTGTCACGAGAGCAGTTTTGTAGCAAAATTTTTGTCGTGGTGATTAAGGTTTCAAAATTAGCTGATGAAGTTAAATACACTAAATCCATGTCTCGTATTCCTTGAGCAACTAAGGCGGATTCATCTGTGGAGTCCAAACATACTGCGTGAGTGCAGTAATCTTTGATTTGTTCAATTGTTTTCAAATCAATGTCGATAGCTGTAACTTCATGTCCTTGGTCGTTAAGTTTTTTTACTAAGGCTTTCCCAAAGTCGCCTAAGCCAATAACTGCGATTTTTTTGGGTCGTATCATAAGGTTTTGCTCCTAACTTACAATCACATATTCAGTTGGATATTGATAATTACTTTTTTTGATTTTTGGCATGATGGCTAAAAGAAAAGTTAAAATCCCAATTCTACCAATAAACATTATGATAGATAAGATGATCTTAGAGAAACTTGTCAAATCAGAAGTAATCCCCATTGATAAACCTACGGTTCCATAAGCAGAAACCACTTCAAAAGTAATCTTCAAAAAGTCTATTTTCTCAAAAATACTGATTAAAAAAATTCCAATAAAAATTGTCATCAATGACAATAAAACATTTGTATAAGCCCGTATGATGGTTTCTTCGCTTATCCTTTTTCGAAAGATTTCAACCATCTTTTTTCCACGTATCAACGCTGATATGTGTAGAATAGCAATGATCAAAGTAGTGGTTTTAATACCCCCACCAGTGGAAATGGGGTTAGCTCCCACCCACATCAAGAGAAAAGTAAAGAATATCAAAGGCAGAGGAAAATCACTATAAGATAAAATATTGAAACCTGCTGTTCGTGGTGTAATGGAAAAAAACAAACTATGAAGAATTCTTTCAGAAAGAGTGAAATTCAATTTGTAAAAATAACTAAATAAAAAGAAAACCAAAAAGGCACTCAGCCACAAAATTCCATTCGATAAGAAAATGATTTTTGTTGTCAAAGAAAAGCGATATTTATGATTTCTGGCTTTATTGAAAATGTCTTTGATGGTAGGAAATCCCAATCCCCCTAAAACAATCAACGTCATAATGGTATAGATTGAAAAAAAAGAATACTGATGAACACTAAATAAACTATCAGGAAATAAACTAAAACCAGCATTACAAAAAGCAGAAACACTATGAAAAATAGCATAAAAAATCTTGCTTTTCCCTTTGGGAATGAGTTGATCTGGCAGGCTAAAATACAGAAAAATGGCACCAATGGATTCTATAATAAACGTAAAAATTACCACATCTCTTAGGGTTCTTTTGGCTTTCTCTAAGGAGATGTCGCTAAAGAGTTCTTTTACGACAATTTGGTTTGTTAAGCTTACTTGTCCAGCTAAGTAATACGAGAAAAAAGAAGTCAAGGTCATGAGTCCTAAACCTCCAATCTGGATGAGGACTAAAATGATGATCTGTCCTACTAAGTTAAAGTCTTTACTGATGTCTAACGGAGAAAGTCCAGTCACGCAGGTGGCACTCACTACAATAAAGAAAATATCCACCCAAGACAAATCCCTATTGTGGGTTTTTGGAGAAGACAAAAGAATAAAACCAATTACGATCACAAAAAGAAAGCTAATCACAAATACCAGTGAGGGATTCAAAGCTTTATATTGAATGTTCGAAACAAATCGACTGAAATGAAAAAAATTATTAATCAAAATCAAAAACTGGGGTATCGACAAAAAGGTCAATACGATGTATTCAGAAACGATTTGGGTTTTAAAAAAGTAAGAAATAAAAAAACCTTCAAATAAAATCAAAATAAAAACAATGAGAGCTAATATGAGTTCTAATTTTCTGATTTTCAGGTATTCTTTTAGAGACGTTTGATAGAATTTATAAAAGAATAAGTTGGCAAACTCATATAAAAGAAAGATTGCTACTATGATTCTAATAATGCTTAAAGCATAAGGCTCAATGGCTTTTGGGATTTCATATCCGTATTCCCAGAGCAAAATAACAAAAGATGCAATCGAGTTAAAAAGAAAGATAAACTTGAAGGTGGGATAAATGATCCTTCCATAGAAATTACTTAGTTTTGTATGGAATTCATTGAAGTCATGTATCATATTTGATTTTGAATTCTTTTTGAAAATCATCTTGTCAATAGAAAATGTTTCTTTTTTTTGTCAAAGATGATCCTCGATAGTCTACAAAATTTTAAGATTACAAACCTTTACAAACAGCTCATTCAAACCATTAAGAAAAGACATCCAGATGTAAATGAAAAAGATTTGCAAATCATTGAGAAGGCTTACCAACTTGCTTATGAAGCTCATAAAGATCAAAAACGACTTTCAGGTGAACCCTTCGTTATTCACCCTCTTCATGTAGCACTGTATTTGGCAGATATTTCGATGGATCCAGCCACAATTGCTGCTGGGTTACTTCATGATGTGATTGAAGATACTTACTATAACGAAGATTTCATACGAAAGGAATTTGGCGATGAGATTACTCGTTTGGTCAAAGCTGTAACAAAAATTTCTTTAGTAAAGAAAGACTCCTATAAAGAAAACCTTTCAGAAATTAAGGCGCAGGAAGCAGCAGAAAACCTAAGATTGATGTTGCTTGCAACAGTGGAAGATATTCGCGTCATCATCATTAAGCTGGCGGATAAACTCCACAATATGCAAACCATACAACATCAGCTTCCCCATAAAATCGAAAGGATCTCCCGAGAAGTTTTGGATATCTACGCGCCTATAGCTGGAAGATTAGGAATGTATAAACTTAAGTCAGAATTAGAGGATTTAGCCTTTGAAGCTCTCTATCCAGAAGTAGCAAAAAAAATCAAAAACGAGATTCAACAATCCAAATCAGAGTTAGAAGGTTTTCTAAAAAAAATCAAGAAGGTTCTTCAAAATCGATTACAAGAAATCAATATCACAGCTGAAATCGAAGGGAGGGTTAAACATCTGTATTCAATCTATCAAAAGATGCAAAAAGGCAACAAAACCATACGTGAAATTTACGATTTGCGTGGGATTCGTATCATCGTTAAAGAATTGAATGATTGCTATACTGTTTTAGGGATTGTTCATACGATGTGGAAACCTCTTCCAGGTAGGTTTAAGGATTACATAGCTCTGCCAAAACCCAATGGTTATCAAAGTTTGCATACTACAGTTTTAGCGCCTGATGGAAGACCTTTAGAAATTCAAATTCGAACTTTTGAGATGAATGAACGAGCTGAGAACGGAATTGCCGCTCACTGGCTCTATAAACATAACTTAGATTTTCAAAATGCCAAAGGCAAATTGGAATGGCTGCAAACATTGAAACAACTTACACAAGAATTTCAATCTTCTGCTAAACAGGGATTAGAGCATTCCAAAGAATTTTTGGACAACCTAAAAGAAGAATTACAACCTGATGAAATCTATGTCTTTACTCCCAAAGCTGATATTATCACTTTGCCTCGTGGTGCCACTGTGTTGGACTTTGCCTTTAAGATTCATACGGATTTGGGTTTGCGTTGTAAATCAGCTTTGGTGAATGATCGAATTGTACCCTTGAGCACAGAGCTCAAAAGTGGTGATAAAGTCGAAATTATCACACATAGTGAACCTAAACCATCGCCAATCTGGATCAAGTATTTAAAGTCCAATCGAGCAAGACAAAAGGTTCGAGCTTTCTTCCGCAAGAAAGAAGAACTGGAAAAACAAAAAGAAAAGACAGAAACCCACGAGAAGAAAAAAGAAATCATCATCAAACGAAAGCCATCAAAAAATCCAAAGGAAGTGCCCATTGAAATTGCAGGGGGAGAAGTTGATGTTCCCGTTCGATATGCAGGTTGTTGTAGTCCAGTGCCTGGGGATAAAATCATCGGTTACATAACAAGAGGGAAAGGTATTACTATCCATCGTGTGGATTGTCAACAACTACCGAAAAATAATAATGAAGTAGAACGTTTTATTTCCGTGAAGTGGGCTGGGTTAACGGAAGTATATCCCGTCGCTATCGAAATCATAGCGAAAGATCGTCAAGGTTTATATTTGGATCTTGTCAAAGCCATTACCCAAACAAAGACCAATATTCTAAAGGCATTGGCAGATTTACCCAAAGAAAAAAACGGTTTGATGAAAGCGACTTTTTTGTTAGAAGTAGAACACATAGATCAATTGAACGAAGTCATCCAAAGTATCCTATTGATTAAAGATGTAGTAGAAGCAAAAAGAAAAAATTAACTTTTTTGTAGTCATCTTTAGATTTTGGCATTCGACAACGTTTTTGTCATTAGTCTTCAAGTAAGTAATAGAAGGTTTTCAAAAAAGGATAATTGGAAAGCAATGCTGATTTTTTTTGATGTAGATAGGCTATGATTTGTTGGGAGCTCAAAGTTTTTCTTGGAAATTTTTTTTGTGGTTGATCTGAGGAAATAGCTTTTTTATCGAAATTTATTCTCTTATAAGATTGGTTTTGATAAAGTTCATAGTGATAATGAAGATTTGTTTGAATCCGATTTTCTTTTAATAGACCAAAGTAATCATATCCTGTGTTTGGGGTATAATACATCTTTTGATTTGAAGGAAGTCCACAACCAATAGGAAGGATAGTTTTTCCTAATTCAAACGATAACTCCTTGATATATCCTAACGCATCCCGTTCTGGGTTGGATAGTGCTACGATATCAGCTTCATAGTCTTTGATTACTTGATCAAACGGAAAGGTAGTTAGAAAATAAAACGTTTCTTGAAAAAAGTTTCTGATTTCTGGTCTGCCGCCTAACCAAGTAAGTAAAAATATTTTTTTAAACTTCTCTTTGTAGTGATAAAAGTGATACAAAGTTCCAACTTGGGGGTCTAATGAAATCACCATATCAACAGGAATTTTTCTATAAAGAGCTGGTACCAACGCAGAGTCAGAAGCAACAATAAAAAATTCATCAAAATCAATATTCTTTAAGTCCTCATCTAAAGTGAAACCGCTACCAATAAAGAGTATCTTTTCTTTTTTTATGAGAGTAGTATCAAGAAAAAGGATTTCTTTTTGTTGGAGGTTTTTTGCATAATGAACCTGCCAGTAGTATTGAAATTTAGAGATAGTTTTGGAATGGGTATCGTTTCGAAGAAAAGCAAAAATACTTTCTGTTAAGAAAGGAAAGAAACGCTTGTAAGAAGGATGAAGGAAAACAATGGCTTTTGGAAATTTTTGTAAATGATATTTAAGTTCTTCATAATGTTTGATGGTTTTTATTAAACTATTGTTTGTAATTAAAGAAAAACGTTTTTGAAAAACTTCAAAATTCCATAAAGACTCAAAATAAAGAATGAGCTTTAGGTTCAAAAAATCAACAAGATAATCAACAATAGGCAATAACCCGGCTCCAATCAAGACAAGAATTTCGATGTCTTTAGGGAAAGTAGAAACAATCCTTTTTACTTCTTTTTCTAAAAAAGACGAGTAAAACTGCTTATTCTCGATTTCGGGTATATAAAAAGAATCAATTTTTTTTACCCTAACTCTTCGAGAGACAAAGTTTGGAATTAGCAAAAGGATTTAATCGTCGTCGGAGTCATCGTAAGAATCAGAATCTTCGTCATTGTCTTCATCGTCGTATTTTGATTCGTCATAATCGTCATTGATGGTTGCTTTTTCTGTGATGATTTCACCAATATCTTCATCTGAAAGATCTTCTTCTGAGTCTTTGAGCATTTTTTTCTTTTGAAAAAGAGCCTCAGCTTTTCTTAGATGGATGTTGTCTAAATTTTTAAGTTCTTCTTCTAATTGTTTTCTTTGCTCATCAGTGATGAAGTCATATTTGATTAGATTTCGAGCAAGGCACATCATCGCAATCACAGAAATTTTGTTGCTCTTCCAACCAAGTTTTTCTAATTCTAAATTGAGTTTGTCGAAGTTTTCAACGATTTCGAAAGCTGCTACAGTTACTGCGTATTTTTTGTCTTTTGTGATTTCGAGCAAATCTCGGATTTGGAATTCTTTGAATCTTTTATCCATTCGTGTTGTCCTTCGTTGTGTGTTGTGGAAACACTTGATACTTGTTTACATTGAAAAGGCCAAAGTAAAAACTCTAAGATTTCTGGCAAGCTAAAAATAAAAAGACTTGATCAAAACAAAGACAAAAAAGAAAAAATCGAAATAAAAGATTATGAGTTCTATCATAATTTTTTTGATCAAGTTGCTTTTCGGTATTATTAGAAATTTGTTCACTATTTTACTTTTGATACTTGTTGGAATTGGAGTTTTGACTATTTGGGATTTTTCCCTCAAGAAAAAAGATTATGAGCAAAAGATAGAAGATTGGAAACTCTGGCTTCATGGAAAGGGAACTAATATTCCTGTGCCAATTTATCATTATATCTATGATAGAAATGGACTTTTGATTGGTGAGTATACCCCCATTTTAGGTTCATATATTCCGATAAATCGATGTGAAAAACTCCACTGGCTAAATAAAGCCACAGTGGTAGCTGAAGATCAAGAGTTTTACCAGCATAAGGGAATTTCCATCAAAGGGATTCTTCGTGCCATGTGGTATAATCTAAAAACCTTTTCTTTAAGTCAAGGTGGCGGAACCATCACACAACAATTGGCAAGGAACTTATTTACAGGTCATGAAAAAACCTTTCAAAGAAAACTTTTGGAAACTTTACTTGCATTCATGCTTGAAAAAGAATTCAAAAAAAAAGAAATCTTGTGCTTGTATTTGAATAAAATCTATATGGGTAATAACCGATTTGGTGCAGAAGAAGCTTCTTGGTTTTATTTTAATAAACCTCCTGAAGCTCTAACCGCTGCAGAAGCTAGCTTATTGGTTGGCATGTTTCCCTCCCCAGAAAGATACAACCCTTTAAAGAACTTAGATAATGCTCTACAAAAACAAAGAATCATTATGCAAAAGTTAGTAGAAGCCAGACACTTAACCCCAGAAGCAGCGGAAAAAGAATTAGCCAATTTTCTTTCTCGCTATCGTGTTGATCCCCAAAAAGAAGATCCTGGTGCCATAGCTCAGTTTGGTTCAAATCGATATTTTCGGCTTAACAAGGCTCCAGAAGTCAATGAATACGTAAAACAATTCTTGGAAGAAAATCTTCCTATTGAGATCTTGAATCGCCAAAGTTTTCATATCCATACCACAATCGATCTCAAAAGTCAAGAATACGCACTACAAGTACTTCGTGAATACATCAGAAAAATTCGGCAGGAAAATTTTGAACTTTATCTAAGATACAATCTCGATCCTAATTTGGCAAATCACATTCAAGGGGTGTTAATATCGATGGATATTCCCTCTGGACACATAAGAGCTCTTGTTGGTGGATATGAAATTTATGAAACAGGAATTCTTAGTTATAGGATTTTTCGGATGAGGCGTCAAGTAGGTTCAACGATTAAAGGCTTTTTATATGCTTTAGCTTTACATAGAAAAGTTTATGATCTAAATTCTTCAGTGGTAGATGAACCCGTCAATTTTGGAGGATACAAACCCGTTAACTGGTATAATTCGTATTTAGGTGAAGTTCCTTTAAAAACCGCCATTGCTCGTTCCATCAACACTACGGCGGTAAAAACCCTCGATACAATTGGTATTGATTTTTTCATTGAAGAATTGACTCAAGCTTTGGGGATAAGCTATTTTGATGCGAAAAAACGCTTCCCACGAAACTTAACGGTTGCTTTGGGTAGTTTTGAGTTAAGTCCCATGGAACTTACGATTTTGTATTCGGCTTTACTCAATGAAGGTTATAAAGTATCTCCGATTTTGATTCAAAAAATAGAAACTCGTGATGATGGCATTGTCGTTTATGAAGATGAAACTTCCCAGAAAAACATATCTATTGTAAGTTATGAAGCCTCAGCCGCGATTTTGGAACTTCTGAAAGGTGTTGTTGAGGAAGAAGAAGATGGAACAGCTGGCTGGATTGGAAAAAAGAAAAAAGAAACCCCCAACTTTCTTCCTTATGAAATCGCAGGAAAAACAGGAACTACACAAATTCCCCCTGAGATTAGAAAAAAATACAATAACATCAAAGGAATACGAGACTCTTGGTTCGTCGGTATGATACCCACAAACGTAACAACGGTTTGGGTTGGAAACGATAAAGGTGTTCCACTGAATGCTTACGCACCTCAGGTTTGGGTGGATTATATGTCAAAAGCTATGCCTGAACCAATTGAACAAAAATTTCCTGAACCCAAAAAAATGGAATGGTTTGATTTTTTCCAAAAACCTAAGCAAGATTTTCATTAATGGGTGAGAGCAATTTTTTTCAAAAAGTCCTTTAGCTCGTAGATTTGTTTCGATAGAAAAAAGTAATAGGGGATGTCTTTCTTTTTTGTTAAAAATATAGCTCCTAATTCACCAAAACGGATTTCTTTAATAAGATCAATTGGTAGAATGATTTTGTCTTCGTCATAATTGAAAATGAACTCATACTCTTTCCATTCTAAGGTGCAGTTACCAAGTCGAATTAAGTGGGTCAAATAGTCCGTGGGAGTTTTGTCAAATTTTTCTAGAATGATTTCAGATGATTGGGATGGATCATAATATAAATAACCTGTGAGAAAAATATCGAGATCCTTGAGGTTAATTTTGGATGAGCTTAATGGGTTTTGTGGTGTTTCTTCTTTGGGTTTTTCTATGGGTTTTTCTGGTTCTTTTGGGATTTCTGATAATGCCTCTTTATTTGTTGGGTTTAGTTGTATTGGGGCTTGTTGTTCCGATATTGGTAGTAGGTTTGATTCTTCTGATGTTGGTGTGATTTTTGATTTGTGATTTTCTATGGTATTTTCTGTGGTTTGAGTTTTAACTGGTGATTCGTTGGGTTGAGGTTTTGGTTCTTCCTTTTCTGATTTTTCGAAAGCTTTTGATTTAAATCCAAAACTTTCGTTGGCTTGTTGTGTTTTGCTTAAAAAAAGGGATATCAACGTATATGCTAACAAAACAAGCCCAATAAAGATAAAAAGAAATCCTAAAAAATACATATCATTATTAGAATTTCGGCTGGAAAATCTGAAAACAATAAAAAAAAAGGAATGGATGGCTAACTTCTGGGATGTGTTTAAAAAAATAGGAGCTAGCTTGATTGTCATCCTTTTGATTTTGATGCTGGCTATTACCTTCTCGAGTCAACCTATGGAAGAAATCATAGCTTTGATCAGTGGTGCATCAAAAGTAGGCTCCTATCGGGGAGAACCCATTTTAGTAAAAGACTATTCTTTCGTCTACAACGAATGCGAGAGCCAATTCCGAGAAGCTGGATTAACAGAAATCCCACCACAATTTTTGCAGAGTTGTATTTATCAAAACATCTTGGCTTTGTATGTAAAACCTACCATAGCAAAAGACTTAGGATTTGAAGTTTCAAAGGAGTTTGTGGAAAAACAACTCGAGGATTATGTTAAGCAAATCTATCGAGCTCAACAAAAACGCCATCTTAAAGACGATCTGGTTCCAATAGAAGAATTATACCAACGAGAGCTTCAATATCTCCCCATATATCGAAGAATAGCAATTTTGGAGGCGGATTTTGTGGATCGATTTTTTCTACAACCCTTCCCTGTATCAGAAGAAGAAAAAAGATTATTCCAAAGTTCCATTAAAATCGAAATGGAAGTCTTAGCTTTTACCAATCAAGACTTAATGAAAAATTTCGTTGTGACGGTTTCCGAAAAAGAAATCCAAGAAAAATACGAAAAAGACAAAGTTGAATTCTACCAAAAAGAAGAGAACAAAGATCAACGATATCCTACCTTCGAAGAAAGATACAAATACATCAAAGAACTCTTAGAAAATGAAAAAAAACAACAAGAACTCACCAAAATCAAAGAAGCGTTAAGCACTTTAAAAGACCCACAGAACTTCGCGGAGATTGAAAGTATTGTAAAAATCAAACCTATCAAAATAATGGCTAATTTTCAGGAACTTTCTTCTGTGGTTGTAGGAGATAAAAAAATCAATTTGCAAAAGCCTGAATTTTTGAGTTCTTTAAGTTTTTTAGAAGAAAAAGTCATCGGACCAATTACAGATAGAGAAATCACTATTTATGCGAAGATTCTTGATATCCGAAAAGAAAACATCCCACTGGAAAAAGCACTCATCCCACAAACCCAACGAGAAATGTCGTATCGATTCTATGAATATGTTTTAGAACAATACAAAAAACGAGGTGAATTTCAGATTAGAATGATTTCTAACGAAGAATAATAAGAGAGGTAATTTTGAAGGCCGAGTATATAAACCCTTTTTTAGAAGCAGCAAACCTGGTCTATGTAGAACTTCTAAAAGAAAGGCTCATTCGAGGAAAAATCCAAATCAATCCCTATTTTGAGCCCAACAAAGGAGTTGATATCGTAATTTTAATTCATTTTGGTGGTTCTATTCAAGGAAAAGTAATTTATGCCTTCCCAGAATATTCAGCTAAGAAAGTATTCGAAAAATTAACAGGCTCAAAAGATGAAAATTTATTTAGATCAGAATACAAAGACGTATTAGGAGAAGTGGGGAATATCATTACAGGAAATGCTATGAATATCTTTCTTAGTAAAAATCAATTTATAGAAGTTTCTGTTCCAGAAATTATAGATTTAAGGGAAAAAAAGTTTATTTCAGATAAAATAGTCACTGTAAGAATCAACATGTTTTCCAGAATTGGTATGCTTGAGATTGCTGTATCTATTAAATAATTCCTCCCCGAAGAAAAAAAATGATGAAATTCTTGAGCTCGTCGATAATATAAGTATCATTCGCGTAACTCCGACGCTATGGGGCTGACGCCCCTTTTTTTAGCTCTTGTTTTTGTAAATGAAATATAAAATTTTCTAAGATTTTAAAAGAATCATCAAAAAATTCAGTAAACTCAAGAGCAATGTTGTAATTCTTCTCACCTAAAGTAAACATTCTTGTTATCATACCTAAAAACTTAGCTTTTTGATTGAAAAGTTCTAATTCAATCTTCAATAAATCATTCCCAATCAGGTAGTTATAGATATATTGGGATGTGATGTTTAATAAAATTCCTGACAAGCTTATATTTTTTACTAAAGCAGATGAGGTTTCATAAAAACCTTTGTAAAAAATAATTCGATTTATCGTATAACTTAAAACTTTGCTTAGTATGTGAATCTTTATAGCATCATCTAAGAAAATTTTTTTTCTTTCTATATAGCTGGTTTCAGTGTAAATGTAACCAATAATTTCATCAAATAAAAAAATGGGGGCATAGACATAACTATTTTTTTGATTTCTTTTGTCTTCTCTCATAAGATTTTCAAAGAAACGTAAAACGTCTTCTTCACTGTTAGTCTTGAGCATATTACGATAGAATCTTTCGAAATTAGTGATAGACGGATTGTTAATCGGAGCATAGTAGCTTCTTATCGAGTCTGTATTTTCGATATAAATGGTTTTTTGTATTGATTTCATCTGTTTTATTCTCCAATCCAGAGACTTTAAGGTTTCTATAGAAAAAAAGTGGATTTCGTAGGTATCAGAGATTTTCTCTAACTCTTGAAGCATGACTCTTAAAATCATGCTGAGATCTGGTAGGTCTTTTTGTAGTTCTTCGATAATTTTGGGGAAATGATGCTTTAAGATGTTTTCGTATTCATGGTGAGAGAAAAGTTGGTAGTAAACAATATTGATGTTTGCATAGAGATTATGCGTGGTATATCTTGGGAATTTTCTTTTAGTTGTGTATTGAATGTATAATGGGGTATAAATTGTGATTATGTCTTTATCAACTCTGTAGATTGAAACCTCAAATTGATAAAAAACATTCATGAAGTTGAAAGCAATTCTACACCTACGAAAGCTTGTTTCCTCAAAACCAAGGACTTGAACCTTTACAAAAATATCTTCTACATCAAGAATAAAACCTGTAAAAGTATCAACTAAATAGTAAATATAAATTGGAACCTTTTTGCTTTTTAGATAATAAAGAATGTGTCTAATTTCGTTGAGATTATTTCCTAAGATTGTGTGTTTTTCTGGGGGGTCGTGTTCTTTCTTTAGGATTTTTATTATTTCTTTTTGAAGTTGTTTTTCTATTTCTTGGAAACTTTGCTTTTTTGTCACTTTCTCATTTTTGTAATAATATCATTTCTTTTTGGGATGAAGATCATTATAATGTTGGATTGCCTCTTGTTCGCTATCTTTAATTTCAAACAAAATATCTAATTTTGATAACTTCAAAAGTGCCATCAAGGAACGAGAAAGGTTACAAAGAACTAAATGCCCATTGTAAGTTTTTACGTCCTTCAAGAAGGATACCAAAGCTCCCAAAGCAGAACTATCGAAGTAATTTGTTTTTGCTAAATTCAAGATGATCTTTTTGGGTTTATCTTGTATAGCTTCTGATAGTTTATCTTTGAATTTCCTCGCAACCACCATGTCGAGTCTTTGTTCTTCTGTTTCAATTACAAGAATGTCATTTTCGTATCTTGTTTTTATCATAGTTGCTTCCTTTTATTCTTTTTTTTTAATCATGTCAAATCTAAAACAAAAAAACATTTTCATTTGTAATTTATAGTATTGAAAATTTTAATTTTTATCAAATATCGTATTCACGTAAATAAAATATTTAATGAACATAATAAAAATTGATTTTATTTTGATCTCATATTTTCATGTGCTTAACTATAAAGACTTTGGAACATGGAGAGTGATATGAAATATGATATTTACTTTTTTGAAAAAGGCAATGTTGAGATAGAAAAAATAGATAAAATGGAATTAGGTGGAAAAGGAGCTAATTTGTGCATCATTGCAAAGATTGGTATCCCTGTTCCACCAGGTATCGTTATACCTACAAAGTATTGCCATGAATATCTAAAACAGGGGGGATTGCCAGATGATTTTATGGATTTTGTATTGGAAAAATTAAAATTAGTGGAAACATCTACGGGAAGAACTTTTGGCGGAAGTGTCAAACCTCTATTGGTTTCGGTTCGTTCTGGTGCTCCTGTGAGTATGCCGGGAATGATGGATACCATTCTAAATTTAGGGATGAATGAAGAAACCATCAAAGCTTTGATCTTAGAAACCAAAGATGAACGGTTTGTATATGATTCTTATCGAAGGTTTGTCCAGATGTTTGGAGATATCGTTTTGGGGGTTCCCCATGATGAATTCGAAAAGATTTTAGATGGCTTCAAAAAGTTATCGAATGCAGCAAGTGATACAGATTTAACTCCGGAAGTTCTCAAAGAAATAGTGAAATCCTACAAAGATGTCATCAAAAAATACACAAAGCAAGATTTCCCTGATAATGTTGTAGATCAACTTCGGATGTCGATTGAAGCGGTTTTTCGTTCGTGGAATAATGAACGAGCCATCATTTATCGAAAAATCCACAGCATCCCGGAATCTTATGGAACTGCTGTCAATATCCAAGCTATGGTATTTGGAAATATGGGGTTTGATTCAGCAACTGGGGTGTGCTTTACTCGAAATCCCTCAACGGGGGAAAAACGCTTTTACGGGGAATATCTACTCAATGCTCAAGGTGAAGACGTAGTAGCAGGGATACGAACACCTGAGAATATCGAAAATCTTCAGTTTGTCATGCCCGAAGTATACCAAGAACTCTATCAAACTACACAAAGACTAGAAGAATATTTTAAAGACATGCAAGATATTGAATTCACCGTAGAAAAAAGAAAATTATATATCCTACAAACTCGAAGTGGAAAAAGAACAGCGCGAGCTGCCTTAAAAATTGCTTACGATATGGTCAAAGAAGGATTGATCACACCAAAAGAAGCCATCACTCGAGTGGATCCTGAATCGTTGCCTTCTGTGATGACTCCTATTTTTGATCCTGTGGAACTCCAAGCGGCTAAAAACAATGGTCATTATTTAACGAAAGGCTTGAATGCGGGTCCTGGAGCTGCGAGCGGAAAGATTGTTCTTACCAGTGAAAAAGCAGTAGAACTGGCCGCAAAAGGCGAAAAGGTCCTTTTGGTGAGAACGGAAACCAGCCCTGATGACATCAAAGGAATGCAGTATTCGGAGGGAATTTTGACCTCTCGTGGTGGTATGACTTCTCATGCAGCTGTGGTTGCTCGAGCAATGAATAAACCCTGTGTCGTGGGTTGTTCCGACATTGCTGTTTTTGAAAACCATATTGAAGTCGTTACTTTTGATGGAAGACGTCTTTGCATTCGAGAAGGTAATGAATTATCAATTGATGGAACAACGGGAGAAGTATTGCTTGGAAAGATTAAAACCATACCATCAGAAATCATCCGAGTTTTGACAGGAGAAATCCCTAAAGAAGAATCCGAAATCGCAACCCACTTCTTGCAGATCATGGAATGGGCGGATATGTATAGAAAAATTGGAGTTCGAGCAAACGCAGACACCCCGTTAGATGCGAAAATGGCAAGAATCTTGGGAGCAAAGGGGATTGGGCTATGTAGAACAGAACACATGTTCTTTGGAGAAGAACGATTACCCCTCATGCAAAAGATGATTTTATCGAAAACTTCAATTGAACGAAAAGAAGTCTTAAAAGAACTAAAAAAATTCCAGAAAGAAGATTTTGTGCAAATCTTCAAAGAAATGGAAGGGTATCCTGTTACAATTCGATTGTTGGATCCACCTCTCCATGAGTTTTTACCCATGTCCGATGAAGATGCTCAGCATTTATCGATGAAGATTGGTATACCCGTGGAAGAAATCATCGAACGTAGAGAGTCCCTAAGAGAAATGAATCCCATGTTGGGGCATCGAGGATGTCGGTTAGGAATTACCTATCCTGAAATAACGGAAATGCAAGTGGAAGCCATCATTGAAGCTGCGATTGAATGTAAAAGAACTGGCATGGATATTTATCCAGAAATCATGGTGCCCCTTGTGGGAAACAAAAAAGAATTAGAACTCCAAAGAGAAATCATAGAGAAAACCGCAAAGCGAGTGATGAAAGAACAAAACATGGTAATCCATTATGAAATAGGAACCATGATTGAGGTTCCAAGAGCTGCTATTACCGCCGATGAGATTGCAGAAGTGGCAGATTTCTTCAGCTATGGAACAAATGACTTAACCCAAATGACTTTAGGATTTTCACGTGATGATGCAGAGGTCTTTTTAAGAGAATATATTCGTTTGGGGATTTATGAAAAAAACCCTTTTGAAACCATAGACGTAAATGGAGTAGGAGAACTTGTAAAAATGGCAACCCAAAAGGGAAAAGCAAGAAAAGCCAGCTTGAAGTGTGGAGTTTGTGGTGAACATGGGGGTGATACCCAGAGTGTTTACTTTTTTGCTAAAATTCCTTTGGATTATGTGAGTGCATCTCCGTATCGGGTTCCCATTGCTCGATTGGCAGGTGCCATCATTGCAGTCAAAGAGTAAGATTTCAGAAACTTCCTGTCTTCCAGAACAAGAAATCAATCTTGTTCTGGAAGTATCCCGTTTATGCTACTTCAGAGTGATAAAAAGGATAGCTGATGGGTTCTGCTATTTGATAAAGGTCAGTCAAACAAGGGACTTGATGGCTTAAGTGATTCTTATCATAAGAAAAAATGAGACGTTCCTTGAAAACTTCATCTTCGTGTATCCATGAGGTTGAAATTTCTCCATTCGCTGTTTCATAACGAATAACAACGTAATAAATAGCTTCTTCTAATTTCAAAAAAGAGATTTTCAATTTATTTGGTGGCATTTCACTAATGAGTTTACGTATCTTGTAGTCATCTTTTGTTAATTCCGTATTGATTTCTTTTTCTTCCCAGCGGAGGATTTCTTTTAAAATTTTTAGGAATGCTTCTTTGTGAGTTTTTAATTCACGAATATCATCCATTTTGGCCTCCCTTATAGGTTTTTTATAATTATATCTCATAAAAAAAAATACCTTTTATCAAAATAAAAGAACCTTATTGCACTATGGAATCAGAGTTTTTTTTGTTTGCAGGATTTGAAAGAATTGATTTCTGAACTTGGTTTTTTTATCTCTTGTGAAGCTAAGGTATTGCTAAGAAGAGCGGGATAGACGGGACTTGAACCCGCGACCTCTGGTGTGACAGACCAGCGCTCTAACCAGCTGAGCTACTACCCCGTTAAGTCCATAACTTACAATTCTATAGAATTGTCAATCAAAATTGCCTTTTTTGAAGTTTATAATTTTTTAGTTATCGGTAAAAAGAATTTGAATTCTGATCGATAATTTAAAAATAAGTCTATGATAGCGAAAATAGTAGAAAAATTCCGTTCGATTTTAGGTTTACTCATTATCACTGTCATTTTCACAAGCTTAATACCTGCGATCATAAATTATGGATTTGATTTTTATTTGATTTACAATAATGCCATAAAGTTGGCAAGAGAGGAATTAGAACTACAACTAGAAAGCCTTTCAAAAGTAGTTGATAACCACCTTTCCAGTTCGATAAAAGTTCTCACTTTTAGTTCTCGTTTTCTGGATTTAAAAGACAAGACGGAAATCGAGAAAATCATCAAAGAACTACAAAGTTTGTATTGGAATCATTACTTTCATAATGTATTTATCACAGATGATGAAGGAAATGTAATCCTAAGTCCAAAGCATGAAGGGGAAACCCACACCTACGAAGGTCAAAAAGTTCCTAAGGAGTTTTTAAATAAACAGATTCAAATTACCTTTTTTGATTCAATTTTTGGGCATGAGCATATCCATCCTTTGGCTATCGTTCCTGTGGGTGATTTTTATCTCATTGGAGAGGTTGAATTTGCCATATTGAGTTCTCTATTGGAACAAGATTTACTTACCACCTACATTGTAGACGAAAGAAACAAAGGATTTCGTTATTCCAAAGGAAAACTACTACAAGTTCAAGATTTTCAAAACCATGAAATTTTTTCAAAAGTAACCAATAGAAACATCAAAAATCAACTTTATTGTGAATTTGCCAAAAACCATGAGTCGATAAAAGTCTATTCATGCATTACACAATCTCCTAATTTTCGCTACAGTTTGGTAGCTGAAATCACAGAAGAAAAGATTTTAAGTTTCGTTAAATTCCAATTAATCCGAACGTTAATCGTATTCGCAGGTTTAGGTATCATCATAATTTATATCATTTACAAAATCTCAAGCCGCTTTATCAAACCATTGAAACAAATTACCAGTAGTCTTGAAGAAATGGAAAAAGAAAAGGGTTTGAGTCTAACCCTCAATACAAAAACTGGAATCAAAGAAACCGATAACTTAGTGAAGCAATTCAACAACCTCTTAGAAAAAATCCATTTACTTATCAATGATATTCGAGCAACTTCGGATGGTATTGATCATTTATTCGTGACTGTGAAGAATACGTCCACCACCATTGAAAAAACCTCCGTTGATTTTTCTTCCATATTAGAAGAAAACAGTGCCTCTTTGGAAGAGATCAACTCCACCATGGAGGACATTGAAAAACTCGGGAAAAAGAACTACGAACAAGCAAAAGAAATCCAAGAATTAATCCAAACCAATTTGGCAAAACTAAACATATTAGGAAAAACCTTAAATGAATTAGCAGAGATTTCGAATAATACGGCAAATTTCACCAAGCAAAGCAAAGAGCAGTCTGAAAAACTCAAAAGCATGATCTACGGCATCCAAGAAACATCAGAAAGAATCACAGAGATTTTGAGCATCATCAAAGAAATTTCTGATAGAACCAATCTTTTGTCTTTGAATGCATCAATTGAAGCCGCAAGGGCAGGAGAAGCCGGGAAGGGTTTTGCCGTGGTAGCTCAGTCCATTTCCAACTTAGCAGAAACCACAGAAAAAAGTGTCAAGGACATCGAAGAACTCATAGAACAAACTACCTTTCAAATGAATCAAGCCATACAATATATTGATCAATCCACAGAAATGATGAGTAAAAGTAATGACATGGTATCCTTGCTGGATAAAGAAATTCAAAATTCCAAAGACATCATCCAAGATCAGATACAAAGTTCACAAAAGATTTTTGATAATACAAATCGTATGAGTTCTCTTGCCACAGATACCTTCAACTCCATCAAGTTTGTGAAAGGAATCATTAGCGAAATCCATCAATCCATTGATCAAGCGAGCCAACTATCGGTTCATTTCACAGAAATATCACGAAAACTCACCGAGGCTATAGCAAAATTAGACATAAACGCCCAAAAATTACGACAACAAATGAAGCTCTTTTCCAGAAATTAATTGTCATAACACATTGCCTTAAAAAAAGCAACTTAAATCAATGTTATTTAACTCATTTGAATTTATTTTTCTTTTTGTGCCCTTGGTTTTTGTGGGGTATTTTTGGTTGGCATCTCATACCCATCGTGCCATTTCGAAGCTCTGGCTGGTTTTAGGGAGTTTGTTTTTTTATAGCTACTGGGAAATCAAATACCTGCCTTTGATTTTAACATCCATCATAGTGAATTATTTTTTGGGCTACCTCATCGGAAAGTTTCAACACCAAAAAAAGCTATTTTTGATCCTTGGGATTGTTTTTAATTTACTACTTTTGGGGTATTACAAATACTTTGATTTTTTTATAAAAAATATTAACTGGCTTTTGGGAACCCAGTTTCCTCTTTTTTACTTGGTTCTGCCTCTGGGGATTAGTTTTTTTACTTTCCAACAGATTGCCTACTTGGTGGATACTTATAAAAGAGAAACAAAAGAATATCGTTTTGTAGATTATGCCTTGTTTGTGAGTTTTTTCCCTCAGTTGATTGCGGGTCCTATCGTTCATCACAAAGAAATGATGCCCCAGTTCGAAAATGAAAATAACCTCAAAATCCAATATCAAAATCTGGCTCTGGGATTGTTTATTTTCAGCATAGGGCTTTTTAAGAAAGTCGTCTTTGCGGATACCTTAGGTCAGCTTGCAGATGCGGGTTATAGTCAACCCCACGGTATCCGGTTCATTGATGCATGGTTGGTGAGCACTTCTTTCGTTTTGCAAATTTACTTTGATTTTTCTGGTTATAGCGACATGGCAGTTGGATTGGGTCGAATGTTTAACATTCACATTTTGTGGAATTTTGATTCTCCCTTCAAAGCCAAAAACATTCAGGATACTTGGAGAAGGTGGCATGTGAGTTTATCTCGATTTTTGCGGGATTACGTTTATATTCCTTTGGGTGGTAGTAAGGTTTCTGAGTTTCGAACCAATCTAAATTTGTTTTTGACATTCGTGATTGGCGGAGTTTGGCATGGGGCAGGGTGGACCTTTGTGATTTGGGGAGCTCTCGTTGGATTAGGAATTGTTTTTCATAAAATTTGGCAGAAAAATGGAGGAAACCTTCCGAGCCCATTGGATGTGATTGTGAATTTTGTTTTTTTTGTTTTAAGTTCTGTGTTCTTTCGAGCTCCTGACTTAGAAGTTGCTTTCGAAATCTTAAAAGGCATGTTGGGATTGAATGGCATTATCCTTCCCGAAGAAATCAAAGGAATTTATTATAATCCTTCGTTGACCTACCATCCCTTGGGAAGCATCTTTTTGCATAGGACCCATACGGATATTGGACTGTATTTCGTTGTGGCGTTGTTTGTGGTTTTTTTTACTCCAAACTCGAGGGAATGGGCTGAGCGTTTTCGACCAAACTGGTTTTTTCTTTTGTTCACGTTGATTTTGTTTTTTTATTCTGTTGTAAATCTACTTAACGTCACAAAGTTTATCTATTTTAATTTCTGAGGAACTTGATGAAGTTTTTTGGTTTTGCAAAAAACGAATTTACTTATCGAGGTTATGTCTTGGGGTTTCTTTTTTTGTTTTTTGTTTTGGGGACTTTGTTTTCCGGCTTCAATCTGATAGTGGATCCTTATGATGTCTATGATGTGGTGGAGCTTGATGCTTTCAAAAACAAACCTCAGGTGAATGGTTTCACAAGGTATCATAAAACCCAGAAGCTGCTTTCGAATACCTATGCTTGCGTGTTTTTGGGATCCAGTCGGGTAGAAGGTGCTTTTGACGAAATCCAAGAACCGACTTTTCGTGAACTCTGTCCGACGTATTATAATGCAGGGATAAATGGAGTAAATATCTTAGAGGTTTATCATCTTTTGAGGATTTCAGCCAAATATGCTAAGGCAAAAGTGATTTTTTATGGCATGGATTTATTACAATTCAACGCAAAGGGAATCCAACCGGATGCCTTCGAAATGAAGGTTTATCGAAATCCGTGGGTTTATCGCTACTTACTTTTGATTTCCAAAAACACTTTTCTTGATAGTCTGAAAACTATCCATGCAAAACAAATTTCTTTTTATAAGGACAATGGGGCATGGCTGATTTTGGAAAACTACAAAGACAAGTTTCTTCCCAACGTTCGGATTCATGATTTGTTTTTGTTGAACGAAAAAGCGTTTTATGATAACTTCTATTCGGATTTTTCTTTCGAGACGAAAACCCTTTCTTCTTTTGCCATTTATAGAGACATTTTGACTTTTCTTCACGAAAACCAGCTTAAGGCTTTTATCTTCATCAATCCCTTTCATGTGAGGCTTTTGGAGATAGAGGACCTTCGGATTGGTTATGAGCAATCCGAGTTTTGGAAAAAAGAGCTCGTCAAAATCCATCAGGAACTATCAGAAGAATTCCAACAAGAACCCATCCCCCTTTGGGATTTTAGCGGCTATAACGAAATCACCACCGAAGAAATCACCCACGAAAAAAACACCGTAAAGTATTACTTTATCGAGGGTTCCCATATCAATCATCAAGTAGGAGAACTCATCATAAAAAAAATGCTCACCCACAACCCCAAAGAACCACATCCTGACTTTGGCTACCCACTCACAATAGAAAACATTGACTCCTACCTTCGAGAACAGAGAAAAAAACAAGAATACTGGCGCAAACACCACCAAAACACCATCCAAGAAATCAAAGCCTTTGTAGGGAAATGATTTAAGAAAAAATCCCCATTTTGTATTTCTTTCATCAAAAGTAGAATCCCAAAATATGTCTTTGTAGAATCATTGAAATTCGCATATTTTCTTTGATAAAAGGATTTTGGAAAGCTCTGATGACCGAATTCTCTAAAAGCGGTGGATAATCTGTTAGATGTTCTATAGAGAAACTTATGATAGTGCTGTGGGTTGCTTAAGTTTTTGCAGGTTTTTTCCGAAAATTTTAAAAAATTTTCTTGAGTTTTCTGTAAAAAAATTATTCTTTAGTATGCCAAACAATAATTCAAAAATATCAAGTATTTTTTCTTCGCAAGATGTAAAATATGGGATCACTTTATTTACTGATCCAGAGAAAGAAAACATTGAAAAATTGATAGAAGAAAGGGAAGGGAAATTCTTTATAAAATGTCAGGTTAAAGAGAAATTAAAACCCGCAAAACCAGAAGAAATCGTTAGGCAACTTTGGATATATAGATTATTAAACGAATATAACTATCCAAAAGATAGAATTGATGTTGAGAGGGTAATATATTTTGGTTCAAGAGATTCTGGACTTGCTGATATTGTCGTTTTGCACGAAGACTTAACTCATCCATATATAATTTTTGAAATTAAAAGACCTCAAAGAAAGGAGGGATTAGAACAGTTAAAAAGTTATTGCAACGCAGAAGGTGCGCCAATAGGTGTTTGGTCAAATGGAAATGAACTTATAAGGCTACATAGAGAAGAACCAAACATTTTTGTTGAAATTCCACGTATTCCAAAAGCAGGTGAAACATTAAGGGACGTTTTAACGGAAAGATGGACAATAAAGTGGCTTGAAGAACACGACGAACTAAAGCAAGGCAAGACAACGCTTAAAAAGATCTTACTTGACTTAGAAGAGCTTGTTTTAGGCAATGCAGGAGTTGAACCATTTGAGGAAATATTTAAACTTATATATGCCAAACTTTATGATGAATGGATGGGAATTAATAGTTCAAGCTATCTATTAAAATTCTTTGTAGGAGATAGAAGCCCAAAAGATGTTAAAGAAGCTATTACAAGTTTATTAGAGGGAGCAAAAAGAGAGTGGCCAGGTGTATTTGAACCAACAGATAAAATTGAATTAAGAGATGAACATTTGAAAGTTTGTGTTTCGTTTTTAGAAAAGATTAAACTTTTCAATTCCAATCTTCGCATTATAGATGAGGCTTTTGAATATTTAATCCCGCAAGTATCAAAAAAGAAAGAGGGACAATTTTTTACACCTCGACCCGTAGAAGACATGATAGTTTTGATGCTTAATCCTAAAGCTAATGAGTTTGTTATTGACCCTGCTTGTGGTTCGGCTGGTTTTCTTCTACATTCAGTGATGCATGTTGCTGGTGGTATGATCTCAGGTAGACCATTGCCTGACAATGCTAAAAATTTTGCTCAGTATAAAATTTATGGAATTGACTTTGCCAAAAAGGCAGTAAAGATAGCAAAAGCAGTAAACTTGATTGTTGGTGATGGTAAGTCTCACATTTTTAAGGCTAATTCATTAGCACCTCACACTTGGGATGATCAAACAAAAGCTGGCTTAAGAGAAAGACTTTTAAGATTTCCAAACGATCCTCAAAAAGACAGAGAAAACCAAGATAAATTTTTATATTTTGACTTTGATGTTTTAATGACCAATCCACCATTTGCAGGGACAGTAAAAGAAAGAGATATATTAAGACTTTATCAATTAGCGGAAAAAGACGGACGTTGGGTAAAAAAAATAGGTCGCCACATTTTATTTTTAGAACGTTGCTTGCACTTCTTAAAACCCGGTGGCAGAATGGCAATTGTTTTGCCACAGGGACTTTTAAACAACACAAACGCAGAATACATAAGACGCTTTATTATTGAAGAAGCAAGAATTTTGGCTGTTGTAGGATTACACGGGAATACATTTAAGCCTCATACTGGTACAAAGACAAGCGTTTTGTTTTTAAGAAAATATACTGATGATGACAAAGCAAAAAACCAAGAGATAAAACTTAAATATGAAAGCAAATGGGAAGATTTCTTAGCCAAACTAAAAGAAGAATACAAAGATATTAAATGGAATGACAACATAGATGAAGAGAAACTCCCCGAAGAGCTCTTAGGGTTTTTAGAAACCTATTTTGGAAGGAGGGAAGATTTAGAAGATGTTGAAAATATCGAAACAACTGAAGAAGGCAGCGAAGGAAAAACTGAGAATAAAAAATCATTTTCTCAATTAATGGAAACATTAGATAACTACAATTTAGCTTTAAGAGAAATACAGGAAGAATTAGAAAGAGCAGCAAAACAAAGAAAACAAGAATTAAAAAAGGAGATTAAAACATTACAAAACGAGATAAATAAACTTATAAAAGAAATTTCGCAAAGAACATTGGCAGGACAAGTAAGTTTAGTTTTAAACGATAAAAGAATATTAGAAAGCTTTAAAAAATACTGGCTGGATGGAAAAATAATGAAAGAGTTAGACTATCCTATATTTTTTGCGGTAAACGAAAAACCAGTAAAAGACGAAAGCGGAGAGTATAGATACAAGAAAAATCCAGATGGAACTTTCATAATGGACCAACACGGCCACCCAGTCATTGATCATGATTTGGACGAAATCGCAGAGGCTTTTATAAAATTTGCCAAAGAACAGTTAAAAAATGGCGATAACCATTTTGACTTTTGGAGATAAAATCTTTGGCGGTATATAGCATAGTAAAATTATCAGAACTTGAAGGTGCAAAAAGAATTGATGCAGAGTATTATAAGCCGGAATATTTGTATTTAAAAAATTTACTTTTTGAAAAAGGAGCTTTGGCAGCCAAAAATTTTATTCAGCCATTAAAAAGAAAATTTAAACCAAAGGATGATGGATACTTTGATTATATAGAAAATCTGAAATAGATTTAGGTACGGGAGAGTTTAAAATATCAAGAATTTTAGGGAAAGAGGCTCCAGATAGGGCACAATGGATTGTGAAGAAAGGGGATGTTTTAGTTTCTACTGTTAGGCCTAATAGAAATGCTGTAACTTTAATTGAAAAAAATGATAATGTTCTTGTATGTTCATCAGGTTTTGCTGTTATAGGTCCTAAAGAAAGCACATTAAATCATTACTATATTTTTGCATATTACAAGACGCGATTTGTCAAAAAATTATTAGAAAGATGTACAACTGCAACTGAGTATCCAGCTGTAACATGGCAAGATGTTTTAAATTTGCCTTTTTATTCCGGAAGTAAAGGTTTCATTTCTTTAGTTTCAAAAT
>JANXCF010000008.1 GCA_025059995.1 Leptospiraceae bacterium | reverse complement strand
AACTTTATGGAGTTTTACGATAATGATAGAGTAATAGTGAATCCATTGAGAATAAGACAAGATATAATAAATGAGCTTCAGTTTAATATACTCCTCTATTATACAGGGACAAGTAGGCTGTCTTCAAAAATTATAGAAGCTCAGATGGAGAGCGTAAAAGCGAAGAAGGAAGAATCCGTAGAAGCCATGCACAAGCTAAAAGAGCAAGCCTTTCTTATGAAGGAAGCTATCCTTAAGGGATAGGCTAACCGAAGTGGGAGAGATACTTGACTACGGCTGGCAATATAAGAAACAGATGGCAGAAGGCATCACCAATCCTGTGATAGAAGAAATCTATGAAGCTGCCAAAAAATCTGGGGCTACAGGGGGCAAGATTACGGGAGCTGGTGGTGGAGGGTTTTTAATGCTTTACTGCCCCAATACTACTCGCTACAAGGTCATAGAGACACTATTGAAGTTTGGGGGAGAATTCCGAAGGTTTCAGTTCACACAATATGGAGCAGAGTCATGGAGAAGTCAATAGATTATGTTCGTAAGAGAATCAAAAATTCCCTATCTGTCAAAGAAGAAATCTATCAGGACGAAAAAATTTTGCACACTATTTGGGAGGTTTCTCAAGCCATCGTGGGATGCTTTAAACAAGGTGGCAAGGTGCTTTTATGTGGCAATGGTGGATCAGCGGCGGACGCTCAACACATAGCCGCGGAGCTATCAGGTCGGTTTTACTTAGATCGAGAACCTTTGTTTGCCGAAGCTCTGCATGTAAACACATCTTATCTGACGGCTGTTGCTAATGACTATTCCTTCGAAGAAGTTTATTCAAGACTCGTAAAAGCCAAGGGGAAAACAGGAGACGTTTTGATTGGGATTTCAACGAGTGGAAACTCCAAAAACGTCATCAACGCCATTCAAACAGCCAACGAATTGGGAATGATTACCATAGGACTCACTGGCAGAACTGGTGGCAAAATGGCTAACCTTTGCAAATATGTCCTCAAAGTTCCTTCGGAGGATACCCCCACAATCCAAGAAGCTCACATCATGATCGGGCATATTGTGTGTGATTTAGTAGAAAAAGCTTTGTTTCAAAATGACTGACCAAGCTCTTATCCTTGCTGGAGGGTTTGGCACTCGCCTGAGGAGTGTTGTCAAAGATTTACCCAAACCCATGGCACCCATTCAAGGCAAACCTTTTCTGGAGTATTTGCTTACTTATTTAGAGACTAATGGCATACGAAAAGTCATCCTTTCTGTGGGGTATCTAAAAGAAAAAATCATGGAGCATTTTGGTTCGCGTTTTTTGGGAATGGAGATCGTTTATTCACCAGAGGATCAGCCCTTGGGAACAGGAGGAGCCCTTAAACAAGCACTGAATTTACTGGAACAGGAGTTCTTTCTTTTGAATGGCGATACCTTCTTTGCTGTGAATCTGAAAGACATGTTCGAATTCCACAAAAAAAAACAATCCCACTTTACCATTGCTCTAAAGCAGATTGATGATTGCAAAAGGTATGGTTCGGTTCTACTCGATGATGACGGTCGCATCGTCCAATTCATCGAAAAACGTGAGGGAATAGAATGCCTCATCAATGGCGGGGTTTATCTTTTGTCGAGAGCATTAGTGGAGTCCATTTCGTTAAAAGCCCCCTTCTCGCTAGAACGTGACTTCCTCGAAAAAACCTACAAAGAAAAGAAATTTTATGGTTTTGTCTCTGACGGGTATTTTATCGATATTGGCATTCCAGAAGATTATCAACGAGCCGATAGAGAATTAGCCTCCCTCTTCGAGACAAAACCAAAATAAAGAATGAGCATTCCCATCACTTGAGTGGAAACCTCGAGTCATAGATGAGATTCGAACCTCCAATCACTATTTACTAAATTAGAATTTTTAATGCTTACCATCCATTCGGAGTATCTTTGAGAAAACGAAAGAATTTGGTAAATCAAGCATCTTCTCATGAACAAAACCAATTTCGTTGGCATATGGGGTCAGTAAAGATGTTCATCATAATCTTGTGGGGTTGCATTTGGTCCTTCTTGTTAGTGGTTTTTCTGGCAAAGAGAACCAGAACGATCCTGTTTTCGTTCCATAAAGACATGATGAAGTATATGCTTAATCCAAGAGTAGCTAATCCAATCTCTCCTGTGGTATAGTTGAATGTTTTATGGAATTTAGAAACCTTTACGAATGCAAACCCAGTAGGAGCTCAATTTTTTGTTCTTTTTAAAAAAGACTACATTCTAAATCTCATCCTCCCACAAGTCGATTCCAGTGATACGTTCGTTCGATTGCTTCAGAACAAATTCTAAAGTTTCTTTTTTGCTAATGATATAGAGTCTGTTTTTTGCTCTTGTGATGGCAGTATAAATGATTTTTCTATCCATCAGAGAAGCCAAGTTCTTGCTTTTTTCATCGATATCTGGAAGAATCAATAACACTTCTTCGTATTCGCTTCCTTGACTTTTATGGATGGTCATCGCAAAAGAAATTTCATACTCATTCAAAGAAAGCAAAGAATAAAACAAAAACTCTCCCTTCCGTTCAAAGCAGGCATAGAAGTTTTTCTTCTTATCTTGCAAAATGATTCCAATGTCTCCATTGAATAGTTGATTAAAGTAATCATTTGAGGTAATCAGAATAGGAAAGCCTGGTTTTAAATTCTCCAAGTTAAATACTTTTTCAATGATATATTGTCGAATTGCTTGGGTTCCGAGTTCTCCCACCTTCGTAGGAACTAAGATTTTGTTTTTTTGGATTTCATCATATACTTTTCTGATTTCACTTTGATTTACTTTCCACTCTTCCTTTTCTTTGTTTTGAATATTTTGTAATTCTTCCTGAAGTTTTTGATATTTGTTGTTAACAAATGCTTCAATCACACTAAAGACTTCTTCTTTATTCTCTGGTTCCATCCAAAGAATGGAAGAGCTGACATTTTCGGGATTTTTTATGGCATTTTTGATTTCTTGATGTTTGACTTTAAAGCGATTTAATTTTTCTTCGAAATGTTGTTTATTTCCTTCAATCACATAGTCTGCTATTTCTTTGATGTCTGGTTTGCTACGATATGATTTTTTTAGTTCCACGAAAAAGGGAAGAGAACTTTTTCCTTGGTAGTTCTCTAAATTTTTGTAGAAATCCGTCTTGCCTGAGCTCATAAAGTTTAGTTTTTGTATGTCCTTTTTAAAGATTTGATCAAAAAATTTTGACTTATCTTTTCCTTTGTAGATCAAATCTTCTAAGACATTGCCTTCTAAAACCGATGGAAGTTGATTTTTATCCCCCAAAAAAATGATTTTAAAATTTTCTTCAGGGAGTGCCAAGAAGAGCTTCTCAATCAAGAAAATATCAATCATTGAAGCCTCATCCACAAGCACAAAACGATAAGGCAGCCGATTTTTTGAATGATACTGGAATTCGTTTTTTTTGGGATAAAACTTCAACAACCGATGAATCGTAAATTGCTGGATTAACTCAATATTAGAACTCTCATTTATAAATATGCTTTTTAGGTTTTCATCAATACTTTCCTTTAGTCGGGAAGATGCTCTACCCGTTGGAGCTGCGATGGCAATCTGATGTGGTTCATAACCCAACTTTAAGTGTAGCCCGATGATATGAGAAGCAATAAAAGTTTTGCCCGTTCCAGGACCACCTGAAATTACCAAAAAATCCTGATACACGCTCAGAAGGATTGCCAAAAGTTGTATCTCATCCGGTTTTCCTTGTGTTGAGTGAAATAGCTGTGTTGAGTCAAATAGCTGAGAGAAATAGCCATTGATAATCTCGATTTGATTTTGATCTAACTTTTTAGGCTTTTTTTGTTTTATTTTGCTTATTCGTTTTTTTAGGGTTTGAAGGGCATCAAAATGCTTCTTGAAAAACAAATAGTTATTATGAATGTGAAATAGATTTTTGAAATTATCTTTGTTTATGTAATTTTTAAACACTTCATAGTCATTCTTTAGACTCAGAGGATGATCTTTAGATAATTCCAATTCTTTGAAAGCTTCATTATAGTCAGACTTAAGAGAAATACTCAGATTTCCTTTTTCTAAGGACCAAAGCAAATAGAAGACAAGGTTTTCTATGCTTTCTTTATCTTTTTCAGAAACATTTAAATATTCAATTATATCATCCCTAATGGACTCATATAATGTTATGTAGTTCAAAAAGAATCTTTTTTTTTCCAATGTGATTGTCATAAACACGCCTCATTATGAGGAAATATTAGTAAGTTCTTTTTTTATTTCATCGAAAGTGGGGAATTCCCGAAAGTAAATCCCCTTACTATCACTTTTATAGCCCCTTACGTAGAAATAAATGATTCCACCCGGTAGTTTCGCTGAAATATCTGTATGTTTTCCTAATTGATTTAGCCAAAGATATAACGCATAACTATAAAGTAAATATTGAGTTTTGTAATGATGATTGGTATACTCTTCTAAAGTATTTTTATTGTAGTTTGTCAGTAGAGTAGTTTTATAATCAAGTAGATAGAATTCTTGATTATGTTCAAAAAATAAAACGATATTCCCTGTGAGAAACGAATTAGGAAAGATTGGGTTGTCATTTTTGGAATTTATTTTTAGTGTTTGTATGTTTTGGATTAAGAATTCAATCTCTTTTTTGGTTTTTCTCATATCAATATCTTTCAGAGAAAAGTTTTTATTGGGAATAGGAATGGACACAATTTCATTCAAGAAATCATAAAAGAAATCATCGAAACCCTCATTCTTGGATATGCCGTAGAGTTCTAAATAATAATTGATTTTTCGCTCGTATTTGTCTTTGATATTATTTGGAGTTTGCCGAAAATCCGCAAAGTCTAGGATCTCCATGACTTTGTGAAAAAATATTCCTGTCTTGGATCCAGCTGGAAAATATGAGTCAAATATAGAAGTTGATGGAACAAGATTTTCTTCGGTAGAAAGAGATTCTTTATCGTAATCTTCTTGATCCATTTCAGCATTTTCTTTTGTCCCTTGTGTAAGGGATGTATAAGAATGAAGCATCCAACGAAAATCATGGAAGTTCAACATCTCTAGCTTTTGAAGCTTTTCCCATAACTGCTTTTGAAGCTTTTTCCATAATTTTGAGTCTTTATCATTATCAGAAGAATTTTCTTCTTCTTTTGAAGCAGAAGACACGTTTTCTTGTTCTTGTAAAATAGTAAGTTCAGTTTTTTTGACCTCAGTAGAAGTATAAAAGTTAAGCAAATCACTTTCATTAAAAAAGGTTTTGAAAAAATTCGAATCTTTTCTATATACGACATAACAATGGTCCTTTGCTCGTGTGATGGCAACATATAACAATCGAAGTTCTTCTAACTTGGATTCTAATCTTATTTTTGTTTTTGTGTCCTCAGGTTTGTCATTTTTTTCTGAGGAAGTTTTATTTTCATGAAAGAAGCATATATTCCATTGGTTCTGTGTTGTATCATAGTATCTGTAGTTATTATGATCCCCTGCACTAGGTTCTTTATCATCATACCAGCCGCTAACAAAAACAATTGGGAATTCCAGTCCTTTAGATTTATGAATTGTCATCATATGGATTCGTTTGTCATCAGATTCTACTCGTAGAATTTCCTCTTGGTTCTGGGATTTTAACTTCAAAAATTGTTGATATAATTCAACAGGACCCAATTGATTGATTGTGGCTATATTTACTAAAATTTCTATCAAATGTTCAAAATTAGAAATTTTTCGTTCATAATCTGGCATTGCCAAGTATTTGTAGAATAACTTTGTATCTTCTAAGATCTTATAGAATAGCTTATACCAACTTTTTGCTTGAAGGATTTCTTTCCATTCTGCAATCCTCTCTTGTATAAAAGAATATTTTGTATCGATTTCTTCTATTTTTGCATAAGGAAGATCTAAAAAATAATAAACAAAAAATCGATTTCGAACTGAAGGTTTATCAGGAAAAGCCAAAAATTCTAAAAGAAATTCTACTGCTAAAGCTTCATTGGTTTTGAAAATTGATTCTTCAGAGTAATCAACAAAAGGAATTTCATTTAATAATAATTCTTGTTTTATTTGTATAGCATCATGATTTGAGCGATACAATATCGCAATCTCGGAAAAGGAATAACCACAACTTACAAGGGATTTAACTTTTTTTACAATAAATTTTGCAAAACTATTTCTTGCTTCATCAGCTTTTTCATTTTTATTTTCCCCTACAAAGTTTAGAGGATTTTCTTTACAATTTCGCTTTTTTTGGTGATTTTCGTTTTTTTCTCCTTTTTGGGTTTCATGGGAATGAAAAATTTGTTCTATTATTTCTTCTGTTTGTTGTTTTTGATCTACTTTTGCTTTAGGGTCTGGTTTTTTTTTGATTGCACCGAATAATTTATTAGTGCTTTCGATAAATTCTTCTGTAGAACGAAAGTTTTTGTTTAACTGATAGTATTTGGCATTGTTATTTCTAAATACTTCTTTTGCCTTCAAGTAAGTGTAGATGTCTCCACCCCGAAATCCATAAATCGCTTGTTTGGGATCTCCTACAACCACTAAGAGATTTCCTTTTTTTTCGAGAAATATCGTTTTAAATATTTCCCATTGCCTTGGATTAGTATCTTGAAATTCATCGATAATACCGATTTGATAAGTATTTTGTAAAGACTCTGTGAATTTCTGATTTTCTTTTAACGCCTCATAAACATTTATAATCAAATCATCAAAAGAAAAAACACCATGAAATCGTTTATATTCTTGTAGTTGCTCATAAAAATAGCGAAGTAATTTCACAATATTTTGGGTGTCTTCATTTTTCAATAGGTTGAATTTATTTTGGATCACATCTTCTGAGTCTATAGTTTCATCAAAATTAACAAAGTTCAATTTATAATTTACGAGGTTATGTTGAAAGGTAATGAATTTCTTTAGATAAGAATTGAGCTTTGATATTGGCAGCTTTTCAAAAATGCTTTTATCCAATCCAAGATTAGCAATTTTATTGTCAAAATCCAACAGAAATTCCAATAGAATTTTATTGATGATTGATTCATCTACTTCATTAGAATTTCCTTGAATTTCAGAAAATGAGGGAAGATTCAACTCAAAAGGATATTCCCGCAAAACACTTCGACAAAAACTATGAATAGTAGAAATATGGATTTGATCAAAATATCTCTGCATTTCTTCAAGTTTTTGTTTGATGTTCACTTTAAGATTTTGATAATTAATAAAATCAAAGTTTTCATTGGTAATACCCTTTTGGATTAGTTCGCGAAGACGATTCTGCATTTCTTGAGTTGCTTTAGTGGTAAAAGTAACTAAAAGGATTTTTCGAAAATCAACATTCTTTTCCAGAACATATCGTAAAAACAATCTGAGTATAGTGTAGGTCTTACCTGTTCCCGCAGAAGCTTCAATCCAAAGGTGATTGTTTAAATCCAAATTTTTTAAATCATCAACAACTTGTAGTTGAAATGTATGATTACTTAATACTTTAATTTTGAGCCTCCTGTGTTTTGTTTAGTTTTAATAAGTAAACTTCTTCAAAAAATAATTTCAACAAAGGAAATTTTTCAAGTTCCCATAGATCTTCAAAAACCTTTAGATTTAATTCTAATGGAGTGAAATAATCATTATTCTCTTCGTCATTATACTCATAGATTTCGAACAACTGCCGTTTATCTTGGATGAAACTTTCTAATTGAGATTCTGAAAACTGCTTTTCAATAATTTGTTGGAAACAGTTGTTGTGTTGTATCTTCTTATTCTTAGAAATATTAACTTCTATAAGTTTGCAATCAAAGGTTATGTTCTTTGTATTTGTTATCAAATTCAAAAAGTTTAGAAAAAACCTTTCAGAGTCGAAAAAGATTGAATCTTTATAAGTGCTTGTGAGAAACTTGAACATATAAATTTCTTTCACTACATAATTTGGGTCAGTAATCACAATAATATCAGTGTTCATAGAACCTTCAAAAAGATACTTTGTGTTATTTATTTTTATTTCCAAAGTGGGGAATTCTAAAACCATACTATCTGGAGATAATTTCAATTCAGAGATTTCAGAAACATGAGGATTGACATAGATTTTATTTACGTAATACTTATTGTTTGTATTCTTTAGAAAAGCTAAAACATTTTCCGAAGTGCTGCTTGCTTGACTTTTGGACTTCCTGCTTTGATTTTCATTAGAAGATATTAGGTTTTTTATATCCTCTTTTACAGAATTCATCGCTACTTGATCAAACGAAACAGGTAGAAACCCTTTTTTATGGAAGTCAGAAAAAATAAAATCGATGATTGAATCTAAATCGCTATTTGTTAAGATAAATTCCATTATAACTTTTTTTATTATGTCTATTTTGATTTTTTTATTTAGTTCAAATTCATATATGGCATTTTCGTCAATTTCTTCGTCCTCTTGCTTACGAAGTAGTTCATATTTCTCGAGGTGATACTTCATTGGGATTTTAAGAAATTCAAATAACTTGTTAATATTGATGATATTCTTTTGGTTTTGTTCTTGAAAGGTGATTGGTTTAAAATCAGCGAATTTTTTACTTTTATAGATTTCTTCGATTTTTTTTGAGTTTTCATCTATTTCTGCTAAGTATTTTATCTTTTTGAGTTCATTCCAAATGGGACTCTTACTTAGCTTATCTAAGCTATTTCTTTCCCTTGCGAGAATGCTTGTGAAGAATTCAAATCTGTGATTGATGATATTATTTTCTTTTAGTTTGATTCCATGACTTATAATTTTGATATATGGAGATGGTTTAATTTTATTCAAGAATTCTTTAAAATCCGCAATGATATAAGAAGGAAATCTCTCTTTTTTTTCTTGTAGGTTATAGTTTACATAAGACAAAATCAGAGCTTCTCTCGAAGACTGAAGGGTTTCATAAAACAATACAAGATTTTGTTTTGATTTGCTTAAAATATTTTCTTTCAAAATAGAATTGAAGTAGTTTTCTTCATCCAAGAGTTCTTCTATAAGATCAAAAGAAGCACGAAAATCTTTACCGGGAAAGTTTTCTTGATTCAGACCCAAAATATAGATTCTTTTAAATGGTATAGGACGAGAAGGCAACAAAGACGAAATGGTTATTCCTTGAAAAAGGTATTCATTGATTTTACCATTTATTCGACTAAAAGCTATTTTGAAGTATGATTTCAAAAAGTTTGATTTTGGCTGAATCTTGGTTGCCTTCAAATAATAGAGTTTTTTTCTAAATTCCGAATAAGCCTTCTTTTCTAAGCTATAAATATCATCAAAGTAATGAACATTCAAGTGCTTTAAAATCAAATCATCGAATTCTTGATAAAACGAATTTTCTTCTTTTTCGTGAATCTTTTTTGCAAGTTTTTCAACATCTTCAAAAAACTGTATCAAGACATGAAGTTTTTCTAGGTTTTCTAATTTCGCCTCAGAATCCCAGTAAGGAATCACATGGAACTCTGATAAATTAGACGAACTGTTATTTTGGATTGATAATTCATGATTAGTAAACTTTCCTATTCGAAGACGTTTTAAAGCAAGACTCCAACTGTGATAAGGTTCATTGGAATCTTCAAAGTAAATCCCTAAATTATTAATCCAAGAGTAGAAAACCAAAATATCTTCATACGTAAAATGATGATTTTTCTGAAATATTGGGTTTTCCAAAAGCTTAACTACTTGTTCTCGAGATAAATAAGTTTTATTTTGCGAATAACTATCAATGATGTCCAAGATTGCCAAAACTCCCTTAGCAAAATAACTTATCTCCATTAGTTTTGGATCTTGTATATTGTATGGAATATCAAGATACTCTAATAACCCCTTTAGGATTGGATAATACTCTTCTAAAACAGGAGATAAAATAGCAACGTCATTTAACTTAAAATCTTTGTTTTTTTCTAATACTTGTTTTTGGATGTCTTCGATTACGGCTTTGATTTCGATTTTTTTGTCGGGTGCTCCAATAATTTGAATGCTTGGGTCTTTTTCTTCGAAATCATTGAAAGTGGTGTTTTTTAAGGTGTTTTCAATTCCTTGTTCTATAAATTCTTCTTGGATTTTGTTCAAAAGGGTTTTCTTTTGAGGTGATTGAGACGATTCTTCAGATTCTTTTAAAAACTCTTCTTCTTCTGCATAGTGTTTCAAGAGTTGAATGGTATAGTATGAAATCCTTTGTGGTATATCACTAAATAATACTTGATGAGTTTTTTCTGAAGCTTCTGTTGTTTGGGGTTTATACAAGATGACTTGATAGTGATAAATATCAAAATATTTTTTGAGAACTCCCATCGATCTGGCGTAAAAATAATTCGTGTTTTGAATCCCAAAGGCAAAAATGCTTTTTTTCTCTTTCGATTCTTGAGAGCTGACCCGGTTTTCTAATTCCTCAATCACATCAAAAAGAAACAGGCGATTTTCGTTTTTGATTTTCTCTCGGATTTGTTGATAAATCCATTTTTGTTCTTTGAAGTAGGATTTTTTGCTTTCTGGAATGTTTGGAGTTTCGTTGTTATTTTCTTTGAAGTATTTTATCAGATCAGGGTTGTGGTAATGATAGCGATAAAAAATATCAGCAAGGTAATAACTCAAATCATAGATATTTCCTGGATAATCCTTGTGATGCTCTGCAAAGGTTTTAAAGTATTCCAATTTGTCTGGATTTTCTTCAATGATTTGATAAATCAAAAGAGATAAAAAATCAGGTTCGATTCTTTGGAGGTCCTTATTGGGGAGCAGATCATTTGCTTGAAGGATTTGCCATACCCCTTCCTCGAACGGAAAAAAAGAAAAGTTCATGCAGATATTGGTTTCTTCGGCTATTTTTTGACGTAGCCAATATTCAACATTTCTATTCGGAACCAAAACTACGTAAGGTTCATAAATTGCTACATCGTCTTTCTTTTCTTGTGTCTTTTTCAAATCCTTTAAAAATTGTTCAAATAAAACTTCTATTTTGTTTGCTGTATAAATTTTTAGCATGATTATCCCATTTATATAATAAGGCTTTTAAACACTAAATTGTTTCAGAAAGTAGAAAAAAAGTAAAAAAGAAGTAAAGAAAAATTTTTTTTTAAGGGTGGGGAAAAATTAGGCGGTAGTTCGTCCTATTTCTAAGGCTTTTTGGAACATTTGTTTGGCGGTTTGAACGACTTGAGCGTTTGCTTCGTAGGAACGGGATGCGGAAATCATATCGGTGATTTCTTCAACGATATTTACATTGGGATATTCTACATAGCCTTTCTTGGGACCAAATTTAATGGCATCAGGGTGATCAGGATCGTAAACGAGCCGAAAAGGGCGGGTATCTTCTTGTATCCTCAAAACCCTTACCCCTCTTCCGAGGCCAGTGTCAAGTCCTTGTGGAAAAATAGGAGATCTCCAATTGCTCCGAAGGTTGATGGGAGTCATTACGACTTCTTTTCGCCGATAAGGACCATCACCCTGAGCATTTCTTGTGGTGTTGATATTAGCGATATTGTTGGCAATCACGTCAAGTCGAAGTCTTTGTGCACTCAATCCCGTTGCAGCAATATTCATGGTTGTAAACATTCCCATGAGTCTTCTCCTTAGGTTTTATTTTATGCTAAACGTATGAATTGATTCCATTCGTTGAATTTTCCCGAAATCCTATCAGCAATAAGGCTATAATGGAGCTGTGTTCGTGTGAGTTTCATGACTTCATCTTCGATATCCACATTGTTTCCATCGTTCCTCATCGTAGACAAATAGTCAATATAAACTCTTGGTTCAATCTTTCGCCAATCAGGGGGAGTCCTTTTTGCGATGTGTTCGGGATGAATGGTTCGCAGGGGAGGTTCTTGTTCAATCTGTTTTTGTTTTTCGATTGCTCGCTTTAAAGGAACCTCGAAAGCAACCTCAGATCGCTTAAATCCAGGAACATCCACGTTAGCAATATTATTGGCTGTTACTTGAAGCCTTATGACATTTGTTTTGAGAGCTTTCTCCATCAGATGAATGGTATCCCACCTCATGCTCATAAAATCGACCAGATAAAAAAAAGATTGATTGATTTTTCCCTTTTTTCAGGTTGAAGGAATGAATAAACTATGGATATACGGTTGGATCTTGTTAATAGGCAGTTGTCAAACATTACCTCAAAAAAAACAAAATATCGTAGAATTTTATGGTGAGTGGCAGATCGACTACGAACAAACCATTCAAGAGCTCATGGAGTCTCACTCTTTGGATAAAGAACTCCACGAAGACTTATACAAAAACCTGCTTCAACAAATCCGAGAAGAATACTCTGATGCAAGTTTAAAACTCCGAAAACAAGAACAACAAAATCAATGGGAATTTACTTACACCGTCACAAAAAACTCACAACCCCAAAAAAATACGCAAAAAGGAACATTCACCTATATTCCCATCAGTGAAACCAAATACACATTAGAACTAACGAGTGAAGAAAAAGAAAAAGAGATCCTACAAATCGAAATCCTACAAAAGGACCTTTTAAAAATCACTTTACAAAATCCTCAACCACATTTACGTTATGTTCTTTATTTAAAAAGAAAATATGATTAAGTTTTTTTTGTTTTTTTTGATAATATTTCTCTTGTCATGCTTAACCCCTAAGGTATATCGAAATTTCCGTGAATATCGACCACCCGAAGAGATAGCCGTCGTGGAGTTCGAGGGTTATCTTCTAAAACTCCAACAAGAAGATCAGTATTCCGATTTTTTGTTTCTCTTAGAAGGAAAGTATCTGATTGAGTTTATGGATCGAAAAAATTTCTTCAAGGGTGCTGCTTTGTGCGAATTAAAGAAAAACCACTACTACACTATTCAAATTGTAGAAAAAATCGATTTTGAAAAATACCAAAAAAGTGTTTACCGAGGGATTTGTAAGCCCATTCCTCGAAGAAAAGAATTTTTATTTAGTAAAGAATTTTTCGAAAAGTCCATTTCCAATGAGTAACTTCACAAAATGGCTCATAGCTATTATAAGTTTTTTTCTTTTATTAGTTTTGATTCTTGAGGTTTTTCTTAGCACAAAAGAAGTTATACAGGAAAAAAATTACCGAAAGCTCCATTGTTTTTATGAGGATTTTCTTTTTTTGTGTCCGAACCAAGAGTTTGTTTTTATAAGAAAAGATCAAGCTTCATGGAAAATCACAACAAATACCTTTGGGGAAAGAATCACTCCACGAACAAAAACCAAAGAGGAATATCCCGAAGAAATCTGGTTCATAGGAGACTCCATTTCTTATGGATATCTGGTCAATGATGAAGAAACAACACCTTATCTTTTAGATCAAAATCAAAAAATACCTGTAAGAAATTTGGGGGTAGATTCTCTTGGAACTTTAGGGATTTTGGCTCGTTTGGAAAAGGCATTAAAAGATCACCAACAAACCATTGTTCATTCGTTGTTTTGGATTTATAATTCTTCGGATTTTGATGATGATGTTTGGTTTCAACATAGACAGTCTCAAGTTTTCAAAAAAAAGTTGTATTTCCTTCATTATGAATTAAGCAAAAGAAGTTCAATTTATACGTTTCTTTTGATGAAACGAAAAACTACGTTTAACGTCATCCCAGAGGTCAATGTAAACCCAGAGATTTTAGATTTTGCTCACATCACGTTTCAAAATATCTCTTCGTTTGTTGCTTGGATTTCTACTCAGTCTCGAATCAAAGAGTTTTTTGTAATCATCTACCCGGGTATGAATGTCCAAACCCGAACTGCAGATGTAGAATCTCCTATCACGAAAAATGTAGTGGCTTTTTTACAAAATCAAGGTGTAAAGATCATAGATTTGCGAGATGAATTCGCAAAATCACGGGAATTTCCTTACTTTGAGTTTGATGGTCATCCCAGTTCAGTTGGCTACCAAATCATTTCGAGAAGCGTAATCTCATTTTTAAAGAATCAATGATTGCTAAGAAATAAGGACTTTTTTCTATTTCTTCAATTGGGATTGAGTTTCTCATTCTCCAGTTAGGATACTCATTTGTAGTGCCCGGGAAGTTGGGCTGATCACTTTCTCCTAAAAGATCATAAATAGAAACCAGTAAGATTTTCGATGGAGCTTCAGCCAAAAGTTTATGGAAGTAATATGCAATCTTGGGATCGTAGATGCTATCTTCAGTTAGAGGTGTGTCGTCTTTGAAATACCCCTTTTGTTTGAGTAGTTCAATCATCTTTAGTTTCTCTTGATTTCTTTTTTCTAAGAGATTTAGAAGTTCTTCTTGGGTGATTTTCTTCATTCGATGGAGCTCTTCGATGTCCTTACCCATCCAAAATCCTGCTAAAGTGGGAAGGTCATGAGTATTGATGGTAGCAACGCTTTGTAGTGGGTATTTTTGAGGATCAAGATAGGCTTCTTGGGTTTTTTCAAAGTAAAATACCTTCCAGCTGAGAATTTTCTTTTGAGCCATGATGTCTTTTACTTCTTGAGGAACAGTTCCCAAATCCTCACCAATTATGAGGGATTGATGCAATTGGCTTTCCAAAGACAGGATTTTGAATAAATCCTGATCAGGATAACGAACATAAGTAGAGGTTTGTTGACTTCCTTCTTTCACAATCCAGAACAAACGGTAAAACCACATAATGTGATCAATCCTAAGAAGTGTGTTTTGGAACAGATTTCTTTGTAAAAGCTTGATGAAAGGTTCATAGCCAATCTTTTTTAATGTGCATGGGTTGAAGACCGCCAAGCCCCAATCCTGACCTTTCGAAGAAAAAGGATCAGGAGGTGCGCCAGCCCTTGCATTCCTCGAAAATACAAACGGATATATTTCTTCCCAGTAGAAATATTCAACTTGTTCTGGAGCACATCCTACGGCTAAATCTAAATAAAGATAGACTCCTTCTTGTTGGATTTCTTCTTTTATTTTCAGAAACTGCTTTTCTGCTAAGTAAAACAAATATTGATAAAAATCTAATTTTTCTCGGTATTCTCTTAAAAATTGATTTTGAATTTCAGAATTTTGTTTGAAGATGTGATTTGGTAATTGGATATTTTTATAAATTTCTTTAACCAACTCAAACAAAGCATGATAAAACAATAATTGATTTTCGTTTTTATATTCTTCGAATTCTTCTCTTCTTTGTTCGAATTTAGGATTTTTTTGAAATTCTTTGTAGGCTTCCCACAAGATTTCTTTTTTGATGTTGTATATTAATTCATAGTTGATGATTTTTTGCTTTTTTTCGCTCTCGATTTTGGGAAGAAATTCTTTCCATTTTTTTAGTGCATTTTGAGATGTATGAAATTCTTCCAATTGAAATATATCAATATAAATAGGATGAATTGCTAATCGACTGGCGGGATAATATGGACTTACATTTTCAGAAGAGATGGAAAAGTAATGCAAGGGTGACAAACCGATCAGATTAAAGTTGTATTTTTTTATTATTAATGCAAGTTTTTTCAAATCTCCAAAATCTCCAATTCCTAAATTGGATTGGCTTCTTAATGCATACAATTGAATCCAAACTCCAGTATAGATTTTATTATCATAGTAGCATTCATCAGGAGTAATGATTAAACTTCCCTTCGTGTAGATTTCTTTGTTGTTGAGAATTAAAATTTCGTAATATCCAATTTTGAGTTTCTCGGATATATGGATTTTGGTTTTTACCATTTTGAGTTTTTTAAATCGTGTAAAGTAGATAGTATGAGTTTCGATGATAGGAAAATTTTTATATTCTTTTTGATACACCAATTGTTTGTCTTGATAGATTTGGATTTCAAATTCTTTGAAAATCTCGAGAATAGAAATCTCTAAGGTAATTTCTTCATTCACAGTAAAAACATAAGAAGATGTAATCCCTTTAAACCATAGATCATTTATATAGTTTTCGTAAACTGACTCCAACGAAGATAAATCTTTTACAGGTAAATGTAGGGAACGAAAGACCATAAAGATTTCATGATAAGATAGTTCGAATTTTCTTCCCAAAAGATCATAATAAGTTCTAATAACTCCTGTTGAATCCATGAGTTTTTCTAATAAGCTTAAACGATAGTTCCTTCGGACATGAGCTTCTTTCCAGTTCTTGTCGGCTTTTAGGATTTTAATGGAATGTTCTGGGATTTCGATTTCGTCGTTTGGTAAATAAATACGACCATCAGAATATAAAATTTGTAGGCTTTCGTAGAAATTTTTTACAGATATACTTTCATTGGCAAAATACTTCTCTACTTCGATATTGAATTTATCCAAAAAAGGCTCTTCAGTAGAAACAAATAAGTGCTTATTGGTATCAAAAATCAATGTCCATCGAGTAGGGATGATTTCAGGTATCTTGAAGTTGATTCTTTGATTGCTAAAATTAAAAATCACAAAAAGTGTATCTCCTTGCAAAGAAGTATAGAATTCAAAACGCTCACCAAATTCAGCTGGTAAAATCATTCCCAGACATAATTGCTTTTCCCAGTCTTTAGATTCCATTTCTCTTCCATCTGGATGAATCCAATAGATGTCTTTTACATCCATGATTTTCTTTTCTTCACCTTCGAAAAATTCAATCCTTCGAAAAACTTCGTTCGATTTTCTCAGAGTGATTAAGAATTTTGTAGTGATATATAACTCTTGTGAGAATTCATTTTCTTCCCACGAAACATAGCTGATTTCGTTATCCTGGCAATAAGCGTTGTTATTTCCTTTTTGAGTTCGGTTGAGTTCATCCCCAGCTAAGAGCATGGGAACACCTTGGGATATAAACAGTGTTGTTAAAAAGAGCTTTTGTTTTTTTAATCGCAAGAGTTTGATTTTGTGATCATTTGTGTCTCCTTCCACACCGTAGTTTTTGCTGAAATTCTGATTAAACCCATCTTGGTTGTTTTCTCCGTTGGCTTCGTTATGTTTTTGATTGTAGCTTACTAAATCCCTTAAGGTAAATCCATCATGACATGTGATATAATTAATGCTCGAGTAAGTTTTTCGATCATCTTTTTTGTATAGATCACTCGAACCACAAATCCTTGTTGCAAAATCAGAGAGATTGGTTTCATATTCGTTGATGACTCTTCTTACGCTATCTCGGAATTTTCCGTTCCATTCCGTCCAACCTGGAGGGAAGTTCCCTAATTGGTATCCATCTTGTCCGAGATCCCAGGGTTCAGCGATCAATTTTGCTTTGGAAATGATTGGGTCTTGCTGTATTAACGCAAAAAAGCAGTTCAAACGATCTACATCGTGAAGTTCTCGCGCCAAAGCAGAAGCCAAGTCAAATCGGAATCCATCCACATGCATTTCCGTAATCCAATAGCGTAATGAATCCATGATTAACTGAAGAACCTGATGATTCTGATGATTCAGTGTGTTTCCACAACCTGTGAAGTCTAAATATTCATCCTTCTTGTCTTCATAAACCCTGTAGTATGATAAATTGTCGATACCCCGAAAAGATAAAGTAGGTCCTCTGTGGTCTCCTTCTGCAGTATGATTATACACTACATCAAGAATGACTTCAAAACCAGCTTGATGTAAAACCTTCACCATGGTTTTGAATTCGTTGATGGCATCTGTCATTCTTTTCCCATAAGCATAACGAGGATTGGGAGCAAAAAAAGCGATTGGATTGTATCCCCAATAGTTTACTAATCTTCTTTTGACTAAATGATATTCTGAAATAGAATGTTGGATGGGGAGGAATTCAATTGTAGTTACTCCTAAATCTTTTAAGTAATTAATAACGGGCTCAGTGGTAAATGCTAAATAGGTTCCTCGCAATTCTTCGGGAACTAAATGATGCAGTTTGGTATAACCTTTTAAATGAACTTCGTAAATAATTGTGTCTTTCCACGGAATTCGTAAAGGCTTGTCATCACCCCAACTAAAGGCAGGATCAATCACAGCTGCAAGTAAAGCTTTGTCTGCATTGTCTTGAGGATTTCTTTCATGAAATTTATTAGGAAGCTTATACCCAAAATGGACATCTGACCAAATTAGGTCTCGTCCAATTGCTAAAGCATAGGGATCAAGAAGTAATTTTGATGGATTAAAACGATGACCTTCTTTGGGGTTGTAAGGTCCGTAAACCCTGTATCCATAAAGTTGTCCTGGTAGAATGCCTTCGATATAACAATGCCAAATGTAATGGGTTCGGTATTTCAAAGGAATACAAACACTTTCTCTACGGGAATTCACATCATCGAAGAGACATAAATATACTCTTTCTGCATGTTTAGAATAAATAGCAAAGTTGACACCTGAACCGTCCCAATTAGCACCTAAAGGATAGGGTTTCCCCTCAGAAATTTTTATGTAGTTTCTCATAAAGATTCCCAAATTTAAAAGTAAACATGAATTTTTTGATTTGACTAATATTCAAAATGCAATTTTAAAGTCAATATAGTTAACTTCATTTGAAATTATATACTTATTTTTAAAAACAATTTTAAATGTTTATAATAATTTTTTACAATTTTGTTTATTGTTTTTATTACAAAGGATAATACAATAATATCGCTAAGGAGTAATCATAATGAAGACAAAAAAAATTTTAATGATTGGTTGGGAGTATCCACCTCAAATTCATGGTGGACTTGGCATTGCTTCCCATGGTATTGCGAAAGCATTAGGTGAATTAGGTCATAAGATTTTATTTGTTCTTCCAAGAATCACAGGGCATGAACCCAAAGAAAAAAATGTTTTCGTGATTGGTGTAAATTCCAAGTATTTGCCCTTTAGTAAAGAAGAACTTCAAAAGTTTTTGTTAGAAACTTTACATCTTCAATACATTGATATTTATCAAAGCAAATTTTTTATTCCTCCTGAGGAGCTGTTAAGTTCTCTTGATATTTCTGATACCTATATCCAAACGGAGTTATTGGAAGTCGATAAACCCTTTTATTTGGAAGGTGGTTATGGCCATAATTTGTTTTTTGAAATCCAAGCATTTGCTGAGTTTGTTGCAAGGCTGGCTTCGAAACTCAAATCCTTGGATTTAATTCATGCTCATGATTGGATGACGTTTCCTGCAGCACTGTATGCAAAACACTTAACGAATCTTCCCATCATTTTACATGTTCACGCCACTGAGTTCGATCGTTCAGGAGAAAATCCGAATCCCTATGTGTTTAACTTGGAAAAATATGCTTTTGAAAAAGCCGATGCCATCATTACGGTAAGTAATTATACAAAATCAATTTTGGTAGAAAAATATGGGATTGCTCCTGATAAAATTTATCCTGTATATAATGCTGTGGATTTTCAATACGTAGAACCTAAAGAAGTTCGAAAACCTATCCGACAAAAAATCGTTCTTTTTGTTGGAAGGATTACTTTTCAAAAAGGCCCTGATTATTTTGTTCGTGCCGCAAGAAAAGTAATCGAGCGAATCCAAAACGTTAAGTTTTTGATGGTTGGCACAGGAGACATGTATTCTCGAATGATTGAAATGGCAGCAGACCTTGGAATTGGAAAATATTTTCATTATACTGGTTTTGTTCCTCGAGAGAAAATCCCAGAAATTTTCAAGATGAGTGATGTGTATGTTTTGCCTTCAGTCTCAGAACCCTTTGGTTTGACCGTTTTAGAAGCATTAAAGGCTGGTGTCCCTGTGATTGTTTCGAAACAAGCGGGAGTTTCAGAAATAGTTCAAAATGCTATAAAAGTGGATTTCTGGGATGTAGAAGACATCGCGAATCAAATCATCAAAATACTCGAAGATGAAGAGTTTAAACATCAATTAAAACAAAGGCTTCAAGAAGATCGTATCAACGAAATTACTTGGTATGATAGCGCAAGAAAAGTAGAAGAAATTTATGAACAAGTTTTAAAAGAAAAACAAAAACGATGAGGTTCCTATGAATTCCGTATGTTTTTATTTTGAGGTCCATCAACCCTATCGATTGCGAAAATATTCATTTTTTGATATTGGTCAGTTTCATTACTTTGATGATGATAAGAACCGAGAGATACTTCTTAAAGTAGCCAATAAATGCTATAAACCCATGAATACTTTACTATTAAAGCTAATCAAGAAATATCGGGGAGAATTCAAAGTTACCTTTTCCCTCACAGGCACAGTAATCGAACAATTGAAACAGTGGTCTCCCGAAACCTTAGATCTTTTCAAAGCCTTGGTGGATACAGGACATGTGGAACTCTTGGCTGAAACGTATTATCATTCCTTAGCAAGCATTTTCTCCGAAAACGAATTTCGAGAACAAATTCAAATGCACATTCAACTTCTCAAACAAGAATTTGGTTATACCCCAACGTCTTTTCGAAATACAGAGCTGATCTATAATAATCACATTGCTTGGGTGGCTTCAACGATGGGCTTTGTTGCTATCCTAACCGAAGGAACAGAAAAAATCTTAGGATGGCGAAGTCCCAATTTTCTTTACCAACCGAAATATAGTCCACAAATTCGAGTTCTATTGAAGAACTATCGTTTGAGTGATGACATAGCATTTCGTTTTTCCAATCGATTTTGGGAAGAATATCCTTTAACAGCTGATAAATTTGCTCATTGGATTCATAACATTGCAGGCAATGGTCACACCGTAAATCTATTCATGGATTACGAGACTTTTGGAGAACATCAATGGGCAGACACAGGTATCTTTGAATTCATGGAACATCTTCCAGAACAAATCTTTCGACATCCAGATTTTCGATTTGCCACTGTGTCAGAGGTAGCAAAGATTTATCCACCTATGGGAGAGATTGACACCGATCATGCCATATCATGGGCAGACATGGAAAGGGATCTTTCTGCATGGATGGGAAATAGCATGCAACGAGAAACCCTTCATAGCATTTATGAAATCGAATCAGTTGTAAAAGAGAAAGGGGATCCTTATCTTTTAGAACAATGGCGGAAGTTACTTACTTCCGATCACTTTTATTATATGAGCACGAAATTCTGGCATGACGGAGATGTTCATAAATACTTTAGTCCTTATGGTACACCTCATGAAGCTTATGTATACTTCATGAATACTTTAGAAGATTTGAAGCATCGAATTTTTGGTTATCATTAAAATTACTTCTTTTTTCCATGAGGAGTGTAAATCAACAGTGTTTGGTTTTGTTGATAGATTTCCAAATCATAACCCATAATTTCTTGCAGTTCTCCTTTATCTAAGAAGATTCCTTTGCAATTTGGACATTCATCCACTTCAATTTGAGTATTGGGAAAGATTCTCGTTCGCATGGGGGTTTTACAAACAGGGCAGTTTAAAACTCTCTTTTGGGGTCTCATCGATGTGGGATTGAAACTATGGATTTCGTTTAATGGGGATATTTTGCTTTTTTTGTAGCTTTCCACATGAGAAATCGACGAGACTTGATGTAGTTCTGGTGTTTCCTTTGTTTCTCTTTTCAGAAGGTTTTTAATCAAGTATTCCCACATATCCTTTTATATTTGTTTGACCTTAAAAATAAATTTTGTTTTATGTTTATTGTCAAAGAATTTTTGTTTGAAGTTGCTCATTATTTTCCTTATCTATCTGATGATCATAGATGTAAAAGGCTTTAGGGACATTCTTTTCAGTTTGATGTTCACTTCGAAGTGGATTTAGATCCTCGTTTCCTCGTTTTCTCGTTGTCAATGGGTGGCAGTGGATTTGATTCAGATACAGATCACACAAAACAAAGTTTTGATGTTTATATCATGAGTTTCGATTACGGCCAGAAACATTGTTTGGAGTTCGATTTTTCTCGTATCCACTCAAAAAAGATTCAAGGCATTAAAAATATAGTAATTACGATTTCAGCTCAGAATTTTCGATAATCCTTAATCCTTTTTTGTTTAACAAAGAAAACCTGATTCCTCACCATTGAAGATCAAATTCCTTCAAATTACGTTTTACGTTCCTGCGAGAGATTTGCTTTTTTTTATCTCATGCATTGGTTTTTGAAGAAATAAAAAATTTGTCTGATATTTCCATTGGAGTTCGCAAGTGGATTACTCAGGCTGCCCAGACAGCCGAGAAAAGTTTTATCATCATTCGAAGAAACAACTCGTTTAGCTACTAATATAGGATTATAGGATTCAGAAGTCATCCTATCAAAATCGATTGTCCTTAGGTTTATAAAAAGAAATTAGAAATCGTACGAATTGGATTAGAATTTAGGAATGAATTATTTTTTGACTAAAAGCTGCTACAAACTCTCAAAAGAAGAAAAACTTGTTTAAAGTGTGATAGTTGCTAAATCCGTATCCATGCTTTCAAAAGCTTAGCTTTGAAGGATTCTCAAATGATTTGGTACATTCTATGATAAATTATGCTTATTGCTTGTTGTCATTTTTTTGTTTTTCTTTGAGAAAATTAAAAAATTTGTTTATTTTTACATGTTCATAATTGTATGAACAATGACAAAGCTTTAGAAGAAAAAATCATCAAGATTGGAGAAAGCAGGTTCCTTTGATTATTGCGAGAAGCCACCAAATCCGAAACTTCATAAACAAATCAGCGAAAACGTCATTGTCAAAAAAGTAGAAGAATTGAAGTTCGAACTTTGAGTTCACAAACATTTCGAGAAGAACAGAACCAACGATGGGAGGAGAACAGAAAGAAATATGAGGAAAGTGGAGTTCTATGAGAGGGTGAATGATGTGAAGGTAAAAAGACGGGTTATCATTTCCCCGATGATTGAGCCAAAAGCTTATGAAAAAATTTGAAAAATTTTTAATTGTATTAGAAAATTTATAATTCTATTTCTAACCCCTCAATCCCATACTATTCAATTGTTCAAATATAAAACTTGACAAGCCATCATTTCCATAACAACTAACAAGAGCAAAACGAGGCATTTATGGACATCAAAACTCTTTTTTTAGAAAAAGACTCCTTCAATCTGCAAGATTATAATTCATTTTATGGGAAGAAGTTAGTAAGTGATATTTATAAAAAAATTGAAATATCCAAAAAAGAAATTGAAGCTAGAACAAGCAGAGGAGCTGAGTTTTTGGGTTGGTTAGAGCTTCCAGAGATAGAACTTCAGAATCTCGAGAAATACAAAAACTATGCGTTGTTTTTTCAGAATTATGAAACCATTGTTTCTATTGGTATCGGGGGTTCATATCTGGGGATACGGGCGATTTACGAGGCATTGAAAAAACCCTTCCAGCCATCAAAAAAAGAACTTCTTTTCGCAGGACATCACTTGTCTAGTCGATATTTGAAAAGCTTATTAGATTATTTAGAAAATAAAAACTTTGCCTTGATTGTGATTTCCAAAAGCGGAACCACAACAGAACCTGCCTTGAGTTTTCGTTTTTTGTTCCAAAAACTAAAAGAGAAATTCGGAGGTGACGTTCAAAACCGGATTGTCATCATCACCGACCAGAAGAAAGGAGTTTTGCGGGAGTTTGCCCATGCTCAAAACCTTCGAAGTGATGTAGTTCCCGACGATGTTGGGGGACGATATTCTGTTTTATGTCCTGTGGGATTGGTACCTTTGGCTATTGTTGGGATTTCGATTGAGGATCTCCTTCTTGGAGCGAAATCAGCTATGCAAATTATTCGCAAACAATCAGAGTTGGAATCTAATCCTGCCATTTCGTATGCTATGTTCCGTGTTCTAAATTACTCCATTCAGAAGCCTATAGAAATCCTTGTTAGCTATCGTCCTGAGTTATATTACTTTATGGAATGGTGGAAGCAACTTTTTGGAGAATCAGAAGGAAAAGAATATAAAGGAATCTTTCCAGCATCAAGCTTGTTTACCACAGATTTACATTCACTGGGGCAGTGGATCCAAGAAGGTCATCGAAATATTTTCGAAACCATTATTGATGTTGTAGAGGACGAAGAACTCCCACTTCCTAAAGTAGAAGAAATTCGAGACGGTTTTCAATACTTAGAGAATCAATCCTTAAATACAATCAATCGAATTGCATTGAAGGCCACTCGTAGAGCTCACTTGGATGGTGGTGTTCCCCAATTTACGTTTGAAGTTCCTCGTTTGAGTGAATACTACTTAGGAGCTTTGATTTATTTATTTGAGTATGCTTGTGCCTTGTCTTCATTGGCTATGGGAGTGAACCCCTTTGATCAACCGGGAGTCGAAGCTTATAAATCTAACATGATGGAATTGTTAAAAAAAATTTAAGTATTCGAAGAGAAGATTTTATCATCCCATAAGAACTCGAGGTCATTTCGCAGCTTAGATCATCCTCCGTAGAACCAACCCGTGGTGAGCATGTAGAGAGGTTCATCTTCGAAATGAACACCTGCATTCACTACTTCTGCCACAACAACGCTATGATCCCCACCTTCATAGATATGATGAACCTGAGCTTCGAAAAAGGCGGGGCAGTCTTTGAGTACAATCCCTCCCGTTGAAGTGGTTTCGTATTCATAAGAATTCAAGCGGTTGCCTTCCCATTTTGTAGTTCCAAAGAAAGCCTGAGCTATTTCTTTTTGGTTTTTCCCAAGAACATTGACGGTAAAATGCTTACTTTCCTTCGAGAACTGAAAGATCCCCGAATCCTTTTTTAACCCCACCATAATCAAAGGAGGCTTAAAAGAACACTGAGAAAGCCAATTGACAGTGCCAGCAGCAATTTGCTCCCCATGCTTGACGGTAATCACATAAAGCCCATAAGAAATCATTCGTAGTGCCTTTTTCTTCGCTTGCTCATCCATGTATTAAAAGAAATTTATAATTTTGGATTAGGAAAGTGTTTTAATTAAGGAAAATAAAAAATTTTAGATCAAATAATATTCTAAATGAGAATTAAATTTAGTGTTTCACGAATGTTAGTTTATTTAAGAAATTTGTGAGAAATACATCATATACAAAAAACGAGTAAAGAAATTCGAATTTGATATGAGGATAGAAAGTGAGCTTAAGTCATTGAAAGTTCTAAGAAAATTTGATGAAGATAATTGAACTTTCGCTTTTTTGCTTTGAAATCGCAAAAAAAGGATGAATTTTCGATATGTGACTATGAACGAACATTTGAAGTTTAGAGACAAAAGCCTCTTTGATTATGAATAATGGTATTAAATTTTTCAATTTTCGTTTTTCGTTAAATTCTTTCTTCATCATGTCTGTTAATCTGTCTATCAAGAAAAGGTTTACACTTCGAGCGATAGCTTCATCACCTATTTCAGGATCCCTATCCTAAGTAATTTTAATTCAACAGTTATAGGCTTCTCTTTCCTATTGAACACTATAGCATCGATTTCTCTATTTTTAATTAATCCCTTTTTTCATTTCGTCAGTTGTTAAAATATAATTTTTATCTGGAATTTTAAGTAGAATAGAGCTGTTGCTCGTAAAATAACCGCCCAAAACGGAAACAAGCAATTCTCTTCATATCCTCGGCTTTCCAAACAAAACTTCTTTGGAAATCTGGCAAAACAATCTCACGATTGTATATTTCATCTGTATATTTCATCTGTAAGAAGGGAACTTATTTTTATGTTCGTAGTTTTTTTGTATTCATGATATATTACTTCCAGTCGTTTCTCGCATAAAACCAAAATTTCACTTAATTGCTCAATTAAATTGAATAACTGAAAAATTCAGTAAATTCATTCAATATAAAATCCTATCTTTTCTATGAAATTTGTTTTATGAATCGAATTGCCATGACTCCACTCTCTTTTGTGCTGACTGACTCAGGATTATATTAAGTCTGCTTCAATATTGAGCTTGTTTCTTTTAGTCGTTTTTCGGCGGCTTTGAAGTATCTTTCGTCAATTTCAATGCCGATGAATTTCCTTCCCAAGTTTAAAGCGGCAACACCAGTTGAACCAACCCCCATAAAGGGATCAAAGACCACGTCATTTTTGTTTGATGCAATTTTTATGATGTGTTCTAACACCTTTACGGGTTTTTGAGTTGGATGAAATGGGTTCTTTACTCTTTCCGTGCCATTACATATGGGTGATTCTATGAAGTTGTGCATTTCCTTTTGTTTTCCGAAGTTCCAAGTATGACCTTTGTTCCACATACAAACTATGAGCTCGCAACTATTGAGAAAACCAGCTTTGTAAACTTTAGGTGGTGGATTAGTTTTGTGCCATACCATGAATTGAAATGTATCAAAGACGGGATTGAAGGCTTCGTGCCATTGTCCGATCAGGTTGTAGCTACAGAAGGCGAAGATATTCCCTGTTGGTTTTAGTATGCGTTTAAATTCTTCTACCCAATCAGCTGGTCTAAATTCCACTTTATCCCATTCGGCAATATCGTTGTTGAAATCTTTTCTCCATTTGAGCTTTATATTTCCTGTTGAGTATCGACTTAGGTTATAGGGTGGATCAGTGAGAATTAAATCAACGGAAGCTGTGGGGATTTGTTTGATTAACTCATAACTATCTCCTAGGTATAATTTATAATTCTCTTTCATAGTTCTGTCCAAAAATATGTTTTCTTATTGCTTCAAAACATGTATTATTTTAAAGCACTTTCTATATAACTCAAGAACTGGTGAAATTCTATTTCAAAACCGCAAATAAATTTCTAAAATAATTAATTGCCAGCGCATTTTTTTCACTTCAGAGAATTTTTAAAATTGTTATAGCTAAACTACATGCATAATACCAAATGTTCTATTAAGAATTTGAACAAACGTAGTATAAAACATTGAATTTTTTTATTCTCATTATTTATGATGTATCTTTTGGGATTGTTAACTTCGGAGGTTCTCACTTAGCAAATAAGTTTAATAAAGTGATGAGGATTCCGATGAAGGTGAAGCCAGTGGCGATGAGCCATTGTAGGAAGTTGAATCTTTTTTCCATAGTTTCGAATCGGGAGTTTATGTCTTCGAATCGAGCGTTGATAGCTTCGAAGCGGGCATTCATTTCTTTTTGTATGGTTTCGAATCTCGCATTCATTTCTTTTTGTATGGCTTCAAAGCGAGAGTTCATTTCTATTTTGTAGAGTTTCAAATCTTGTATTCATGGCTTCGAAACGAGCATTCATTTCTCTTTGAAGGCTTTCGAAGCGAGAATTCATAGACACAAATCTATCGTCTATAGCTTCGAATCTAGCGTTAATAGCTTCAAACCTTTTGTCTTGGATTTCTCTTTGAGCTTTGAGTTCTTCTTCTATTCGTATGAGATTTTTGATTAAAATTTTCATTACTTTTGAGCTTTTTCTTTTTGTTTTTAGTCTTTTATCAAATTCTTCTTTTATTTTTTCCTCGATAGTGACTAAAACTTCTTGTTTAAGCATGTTTTTGAAGTCTTCTAATATTTTTTCATCTTCAATAGGAGAGCCAGAAGTCATTCAACTTTCCTCCTTCTATGATAATATTATTTTTCTCCAATGAAATCAACTACTTTTAAAGTATAAAATATGGAAATGTTAAAATTACTTTTATTCTTTTTAAACATACTTTTGAGATATTTTCTAAATAAGTTTATAATTTCATTTTTTGTTTAGATTTGATTAGGTTCAGATAATTTTTTTCATAATAGGAAAGATAACATAGTCAAAACGAGTCTCAAGAGTGTGTATATACAACCACGTTCAAAACTATAAAATCAAGAGAAAGCTTCTCAAAAAAAACTTTAAAATTTTTGTTAACATCATATAAATTCCTGTTTTAGCTATGAAGTAATATAGCTTATTTAAGTCTTTAATTAAATCATCATAGCTTCCTCGTTAATATAAACTCTTTGAACAAAAGTCATTATATTAGGATCTTCTAACAAAACTTGATTAAGGGCTTTCAGCTTGACTTTTTTTGTTCTACAATATCGTTTTTTCACTTATCTTTTGTATTTACTTTTTGCAGTCGGTTCTTAATATATTCAGCTTCGAAATAACTGAAATTTTTTCGAATGTGCTGATTTTAAAAAAGGGTTTTTCTTTTGAATACAAAGTAAGAATTCTTATTCAATGATGTATAAAGTGAGAGGTTGTTCTTTTCCTTTAACCTTTATCCTATATCGTTTCATTTGTCGATTTGCTAATAAACTATATAACCCATTATTTTGGATTTCATTATAAAAATCCTGAGATAAAGCAATACTTCCTGGTGGACAAAAAGACTGGATTCTTTGGGTAGTATTGACTGGATCTCCAATGAGGGTGTATTCTTGACGTTGAGTTCCTCCTACGCTTGTGTGTAGAATGTTTCCAGTGTGGAGTCCTGTCTTGACTTTTAGGTTCTTTAAGTTGATATAAGGATCGTTGATGGCTCCTTGAATCTCTAACGCTGCTTTTATGAGTTCTTCGGGAGTTTTGAAGAATGCTAAGATTGCATCGCCAATAAATTTATCAATATCTCCTTTGTATTTGTAGATGATATCAGTAATGGCACTAAAAAGTTTATTAATGGTTAATACTACAACGTGAGGTGCTTCTCTTTCACAAAAGCTAGTGAAACCAGATATATCAATCATCATTAAGTAATACTTATTTTCATTGAGATAATAATTTGTATTTTCTTCGTTAATTACACTGTAGGCGTGTTCCAAAGCAGCACGAGGTACAAACTTCGATATGATGTCGAAAATCTTACCGAGTTTCCTTACAGTAGCTTTTAGTTCCATTTGTGCTACAACTTGTTTGGCAAGTATCCTTAGAGCTTCTACTTGTTCTGGAGTTACCTCTCTTGGTTTTTGATCAATTGTGCAGAGAGTTCCTAAAGGATAACCTCGGCTTGTAACTAAAGGAGCTCCAATATAAAAACGCACATTGGGAGAGTTTATCACAGCTGGATTATCGTAAAAACGTTCATCCAACGTCGCATCTGTGACAATCATCACGTCATCCGGGCTCAAAATGGCATGAGCACAAAAAGCAATCTCACGAGGGGTTTGTTTAATGTCTTCTCCCACAGTTTCCTTCAAGCCTACTCGAGACTTCAAAACTTGACGTTCAGCATCAATCAAAGTAATAAGTCCGATAGGGGCACCTAAGATTGCTTTTGCCAATTTCGCAATCTCATCCAAAACCTTATCGTCCCCTGAGTCCAAAACATCTAATCGATATAATTCCTTCAATCTTTCTTCTTCATTAGGAGGTTTGGGAGGAATTATCATAATGATAGTAGAAAAAAAAGCTTTAATAAAGAGTGTCAATTCCTTTAAAGATATAAATTGTATTCATAAATATTCATAAATATGAAACACATAAATAGCTAACGTGATGTTGTGATGTGATATGCAATCATATAATCAACAACGGTTTTAATTTTAAAATTAACCATCACTATATATTTTTAAAAGAGCCTCAAAATGAATAAATTCCATTCAGTCTTATGATTTTGAATGAGAATTTTTTTTGGGTTTTTCTGCGATAAAAATCATTGTGTCTGAGAAGACAAATACATCACAGTAAAGTTTATAAAGAAAAAAAGGCATTTTTTTTAAAACTCCTTTTGTGCGTTCTTGGTGGTAGCTGGCGGGTTTTAAGGAAATTAAACGAAGTCCATAAAATTCCAAAAGCCTTTTTATAGAAAGGGGGTGATAATCCACAAAATGATCAATTGGGTGGTTTTTCTTCCAAAAATCACGATGGAATACGAACAAAGGACCGTTTATAGAAGGAATAGCGCTTATCCACAATCCACCTTCTGAGAGGGTTTTGGAAATCAGCTCCCATAAGCGCCTTTGTTGAGAAAAATGCTCAATCACGTAAAAACTCGCAATCACATCAAAAGTAGTATCGTTTTCTTCTAAAAAAACCAATAAATCCTTTTGTTCTATATCAAAACCAAAACGTTGTTTAGCATAGTTAGATGCAAAAGAAGAAATTTCTACTCCCTTGATGGTGGAAAAATATGGTTTAGCTTCGTCCAAAAAAAATCCAAAAGCACAGCCCAATTCTAAGAGTGATGAATGAAAAGTAAGGTGGGGTTTTAAAAGCTTAAGCCTTTGTTGAGAAAGCTTACGAATATGAGGTTCATCTTCGAGATAAGTTTTTCCATATTGTTGTTGGTATTCTTCGAAGAAGTAATTTTCATTATAGCTTGAGGGCATCCAGCGAGTATTGTAGAGAATCTTGAATTTGGGTTCAAACAGAAATTGAGGTGAGTCTTCCCATTGTATTAGTTCTCGATCAGTATGAGGACACCTCATCTTTGTTGAAAAAAATGTTTTTGAAAACGTTTGGTATGTAGATTTTTCTTTGATTGTGATTGATGATGCCGTAGCTCCCGTTCCATTCGATTGCAACTTTGGATAGATAAAGTGTTTCTTGGTATTTGATTTTTTCTCGAATTCCAAAAGAAAAATTCTCAGGTTCATCATAAAGAGCAAAACAATATAAAGAGTCTTTTTGAATTAAATCCAATGAGAAATGATCAATGATTTTATAGAATTTTTGATGATATTCGATAAAGTATTTTTGGAAATGAAAATGGATTTTAGCTTGATTTTTGTGGATGAAAACTCTCAATCCCTTCAAAGGAAGTCCAAGAAGAATGTCTTTATATGTGTAAATCTGAATGGCGGGTAGCTGGACCTCTTTTTGCGAGTTGATTTGATTTTGAGAAGTTCTTTCGTAGGTTTCTAAAAAATACTGATAATTCATCAGAAAATGATGATAAGCGTTAATGATACTGATGGTTTTGTCATGGGAGTCTTCTGAAACATAAATATCAGGATGATACTTTTTTAGTAAAAATTTGAAATGTTTTTTCAGTTCTTCTTTGGTTGGGAAAGTATCGAGTTCTAAAACCTTTAATAGTTCTTCTATTGAGTGTTCCATAAACATCCTTTTTATATCTATTTTATTTTCGTAAATAAATTGTAAATGATGATTGTATGTCATTTTCATTTATTTTGTAGACGTACCCTTGCATGGGAAAATTCTTACCTTCAATGGAAAGTGGGAAGGTGATCAAAATTGGTCTTCTGGGTGCAGGAACTGTGGGAAGTTCCCTTATTCGAATCATCGAAAAAGAAAAAGAACGAATCCTTCGAAATCATGGCTTTGAACTAAAAATCCATAAAGTAGGGGATCGAAGTTATGAAAAAAAAGAATTCCTTCGAAACTATAATTGCACAAAAAACTTATGGGAAGTTGTTGGTGATCCAGAAATTCAAATTATCGTAGAACTGATAGGAGGGATTAGCCCCGCCGGAGAACTTGTTATCGAAGCACTACAACGCCACAAGTCAGTAGTAACAGCAAATAAGGCTCTCCTCGCAAATCAAGGGAGAACAATCTTCGAAATACTTCATAACTTACAACAACAAAACATTCCCGTGAGTTTAGGTTTTGAGGCATCTGTAGGAGCGGCTCTTCCCATCATCAAAAACCTCCGTCGGATTTGGTCCTTTGGAAAAATAACTTCTTTATACGGAATCTTGAATGGAACCTGCAATTTCATTTTAACAAAGATGGAAGAAGGTTGGGATTACGAAAAGGCATTGAAGTTAGCTCAAGAATTGGGTTTTGCAGAAGCTGATCCGTCGTTTGATGTTTCTGGTAAAGATGCAGGACAAAAGCTAGCCATCATTAGTTCCTTAGGATTTAGTGCGTGGCTTGAAGAAAAAAACGTTCAGATTGAAGGTATTGAAAACATTCATTTGGTGGATCATCAAATAGCAGAAAAACTCAAAATGAAAATTCGTTTGATTGCTTTAGCAAAGTTGCTTGGAGAAAAGCTCTTGCTTAGAGTTCATCCTGTTTTGATACCTAAGGGGCATCTTCTAACAGATGTCAAAAATGAATTGAATGCTTTGATTGTAAATGAAGAATATTCGGGTTCCACTTTCATTGTAGGAAAAGGAGCAGGAGGATATCCCACAGCTTCAGCAGTTTTGGCAGATATTATTTCAATAGCTTCGGGATCTCAAACAAAATGGTTTCATTCTTTTCAGAATTATGAGCTTATTAATGATGCAGAGTATCGGTTTTACTTGAGGTTTCAAACGGTGGATCGTCCAGGTGTTTTAGCGGCTATATCCAGGGTGCTTGCGGATTTTCAAATTTCCATTGCATCGATGCATCAAGAAGAAGGAGAAGAACCCGTCAATGTGGTGATATTGACTCACGTTTCTAAAGAAAGCGCCATCAAAAGAGCTGTTGAAATTATTGACCAAAAAAAAGATATCATCCTTGCCAAAACCACTACCCTTCGTTTATTTTGAAAAAAATATTGTAAAAACAATCAAAACTCATTACGTGGTATAAGATTTTACTTTATGTAAACTTAAGGGGGAGAATTATTTATGCTGTTAGTAAGACCCAAATTTAGAATTGCAATCCACTATACTGATCCCAAAGATATTTATAAGAGACACGGAGATCTTTTTGTTGAATTCCCTAAATATCCTGATTTGGTCACCTTTGAAATTGATCCCTATTATCTTGAATTTCTAAAAAATCAATATAAGTTCTATTATTTAATCGTTTCTGATGGAAAATTAAAGTCTTATCTTGATAAAGACGTTCCTATCATGGAAAGTCGCCAATCCATTTATGAGAAACACTATAATTGTGATTTCATCCGAGTTTCGCTGAAACGAAAACAAGATCATCGAAAAGAATATTTACAAAAAGAAGGGGAAGTTTCAAACCATCGGGGTAGGGTGGAAACCTTCACAATTTCATATTTATCAGGTATTGTATTTAGTGATATGGATGAACTACTTATCGTAGATTACGATTAGTTCTTATGCAGACACAAATCTCACTAAAGGAACTCATCATTAAAACACATGAAATTGAAAAAGGGACATCTCATATCAAAATCATGAAGTTTGAAGGCAAAATCACTAATAACAATGGTTTTGAATTAAACAAAAAGTTTTCTGAGTTTTTTATTGATAATAAATATAACATAATTTTAGATTTGTCAGAGTTGCAATATATTAACTCCACAGGGATTGCCATTATTTTTTCTATGTTCTTCAAATGTAAAGAAAATCAAGGGAAATTAGTAGTGGGAGGTCTTCATAATTTTGTCAAACGTGTATTTTCCATGATGACGTTGCCAGAAGGCTTCAGGCTTTATAACACCCTTGACGAAGCACTCCAGAATTTTTAGCTTTCCTGAGTTATTTATACCCAAAGTAATTCTAAAATTCTATCTTGACAAAAAAAGTCAAAGTGCTTTTTTTATTTTCATGTGGATGAAGTGGATACTTTCTATTTTTGTTTTGATTTCTTTTGGACTCATGAACTGTTCCTCTGCAACAAGAGTGGCAGGAGGAGAGCAGTTCGAAGGCTGGCATTCAGAAAATGGCATTGACACTTTTTACGTTCGAACAGCAGCAAGAGCGAGTGAAAACGCCATCAAAAAGCAAGACGAAGAGATGATGAAAGTAACGTGCATAGAATCAGCAAAGCTTCAAGCCATGGATAATATCATTAGAAAGATGATTGGAGAGACAATCGAAGCACAGTCTGGTATGCTGGATGGACAAGCCACAAGTTATGCCATCACATCGATCCGCTCAGGAGTGATCAAAGGGGTGAACACGAAGGAATGTGCTCCAAGAGGTGGGAGTTGGCAAAACTGCGAGTGCATTCATTATGTCTCTGGAACCAACCTTAAACGAGAAGTCGAATTAGAAGTCAAAAAAGCCGCTCAACGATAATTATCGTTAAAAAGTTTGTAGTAGATTTTCAATTTTCTCCCGAACGTTCTTGGGTATGATGTCTTTTTTCTTATTTAAGAGCTCGAAGAAAATGGCTTTAGTATATTCTTTTAGATGTTGAGGGTGGGAATTCATATCAGAAATCAAATAATCCCATTTTGCTTGAAAGTCAGGCTCTCTTTGAATGATCCATTCTATTTCGGGATAAAACTCCAATAGCTTGTTGAAAACTTCTTTCTGTGATTGATACCATTCATAGTTATGATAGAAATTATAGCAATGTTCTAAATCATGTAAAAAATGCTCGAAAGCATCTCGAATGCCAAAAACATACTTTCCGCTCAGAGCATGTTCCCAGTCAATCGTGACAATTCGAACTCCGTTGGCTTGAAATTTTAACATTTCATAAGAAGATGGATTGTAATCCAAAAGTTGGATTTTCCACTTGTGGGATAGCCAATGAATGAGGGTGAGTCGAATTGTATCAGGAATACGAAAGAGTCGAACAGCGTTAAGAAACACAAGGGATTGATCCATTTTTTCCAAAGGTGGGTTTTTCGTGTTGAATAGACGCTTCCCCTTATTTCTTTGAGTGTAGTACAACAAAAAAAATTCATACGCAATCTGTTCCGGAGATTTTGATTTTCGATAGTAGTGATCTCTTAAAAGTAAAAGATGAGGGCGTAGAAAATGGAGTTCTTCTTGTAGTTTCTCTGGTGGAAGTAATATTTTTTTATAAACGCCATAAGGTTGGTTTCGTTTCCAATCCCAAGGCATATTAGTGGTTATCAGTTTGACTCACAAATTCTTTTCGATCCACTTAGATTCTTTTCTGAGCCAGCTGCGAAAATCAGGATGGGCAATACTTATCAAGAGTTCTGCCCTTTGTCGTAAATTCTTTCCAAACAAATTCACAGCTCCATATTCTGTAACCACCCAGTGGACGTCTCCCCTGCTTGTAACAACTCCCGCACCTTTTGATAAAGTTGGAACGATTCTTGAAACTGTTCCATTTTTTGCCGTGGAGGGAAGAGCGATGATAGGTTTACCCGTAGGACATCTGGCAGCACCACGGATAAAGTCAACTTGACCACCAATACCGCTATAGATGTTCTCTCCGATAGAATCGGCGCACACTTGTCCTGTTAAATCAACTTCAATTGCTGAGTTAATGGCAGTCATTTTATTGTTTTGAGCAATCAAGTAAGGATCATTTGTATAATGGTTTGGGTGGAATTCAAAAATAGGATTGTTATCAATATAATTGTAAAGTTCACGACTTCCGATGCAAAAGCCTGCAATCACTTTTCCTCGATGAAGTCCCTTTTTTTGATTCGTAATGACCCCTCCTTCCAAAAGAGGTAGGATGCCATCTGAAAACATCTCCGTATGTATGCCTAAATCTACGTGATTTTCGAGAGCTTTTAAAACGGCGTTGGGAATACCCCCAATCCCTAATTGAAGGGTTGCTCCATTTTCTACGAGTTTTGCTACATTTTCAGCTATTTGTTTTTCTACTACTGTGAACTCATCATTTTTAAGCTCAAACAAATCATCATCAGCTTCAACAAAATAATCAACTTCACTAATATGGATAAAAGAATCTCCCAAAGCACGAGGCATTTTTCGGTTTACTTGAGCAATTACAAGTTTAGCTGCTTCAGCACAGGGTTTTGTGATAGAAGTTTCTACGCCATAGCTCATAAAACCATATCGATCCGGAGGTGATACATGTATTAGTGCTACATCAATTTCCCATGCACCAGATCGAACCAATTTCGCAATCTCCGAAAGAAAAATAGGGATATAATCAGCTTTACCTTCGTTGACAGCTTTTCGAATCGAAGGTCCAATAAACCAGGCATTGTGTCGTATTCCTGGGTATTTGCTAAAGTAATCTTCTCCGAAAGTGAGTAAGTGATTGAGTTCTACATTTTCTAAGGTGTGAGCTATTTTTAAAAGAGCTTCTAAAAGGGTTTTTGGAATCGCGGCATTTCCAGTCAAAAAAATTCTTTGGTTGCTCTTTATATGAGATATGGCTTCATCAGCACTCACTAATCGTGATTGATAATATTCTTCCCATTTTTTCATATTAGGAAGTGATTTAAGAAAATTGGAATTTTGTAAATCATTTCTATGGGATATCTTATTTTTAATGGGAAAATTAATCAAAATTTCTTTAAGAGATCAAAATTTTGTTATTAATTAGAAATGAATATGAAACATTCTATATCCATGAATTAAAGAGACAAAACTTTTATTCGAATTATCCGATAAGTATTGAGATGGATTTACAACGAAAATGGGAAAATTTACTCAGATTGAAGGAAAAGCTTCTCGATACCATTCAGGAAACAGAAGAAGAACTAAAACAATCCAAAAAACAGCAAAAATTCATGAAGGAACAAAAAAATCATTATAAGAAAAATCACTTTACACTTGATAGTTCTGTAAATAATTTGAATGGCAATGAATGAGGAATCGAAAGATTTTTCTAATGAGTTATTTAAAGCTTATAGACTTCAAAATTTTTTAATAGTTGAACCTCATATTCGTTTGGATCTATCCTTCGCAGATAATTTTTATAACCAATTAATTGAACATTTAACAAGTGAACCTTCTAATGTAATTATAGATATGAAATATGTTCCTTATGTCTCATCCTCTGGAATCAAAATGTTTTTGAAAATGAAAAGATATTTAGATGCCAGAGGCTATCAGTTTGGTGTATGTAATTTAAGCAAAGAAGTTTATAAAATCCTCCACATATCCGAACTACAAAACCTTATCCCTATTTTCCAAGACCTCAACGAAGCTATGGAATATCTAAATAGATAATGAAATATTTGTTTTCTTTTGTAGTAATTACTTATATTACTTTAATAATTTTCCTTGATCAATATTTTCCGCCTCCGTGGCCTGATGAGGTATTGTTTTCATCAGCGGCTTATCAACTTGCAAATTACAAAAAATTCACAACAGAAGTTCTATCAGGTATTGTGTTTGGGATGGATCAAGCAACTTTATGGATGTCTCCGCTTTACATGGTTTTTCTTTCTTTTCTGTATGTCTTTATTGGTGAGTTTTTGTGGGTAGGTAGAAGCCTATCATTATTTTTTGGAATATTGACTTTATATATTTTTTATAAAATAATTAAATCGGTAATTAAAGATGAGAAAATTGCGATTATTTTTAGCTTTTTTTTGGGAATAGAGCTTTCGTTTTTGCGAGCAGGAAATATTATTCGTATGGAAAGTTTGAATTTACTTTTTTCGCTTCTTACCGTGTATTTCTTGGAACGAAAAAACTTTTCTCTTTCTGGGATGTTTATAGGACTTTCGGCTTTGACTCATCCCATAAGTGTTTTTTTAGTTCCCATCACGTTTCTCTACACTTATCGTTGGCGGGATTTAGTCAAGATTGCTTTGATTGTGATTTTGATTATGTTTCCTTGGTTGATTTATGTAGCTTTTCATTGGGATGTATTTGTGATTCAATTTTTCTCACAATTTGCAAGGAAAACTGCACATTATGATTTTCAGAGTTTTTTGTATTTTGTAAAAGTTTTGGGTGGACAATATCAGACAAAAATAAACTTTATTGCTTTTTATATTTTGATTCTCGCTGGAATGGTTTTGTTCATTTGGGATGTGTTTCGGGACAAACAGGTTATTAAGTATTTTTTGATTTTTCTTTTTGTGTTTTTAGTGGTTTTTTTTGGAAGGGAAATGTGGTATGTGGTTTATATTGTTCCCTTTTTGTTGATTTTTTTTATAAATTTTATCAAATATTATCAAAGTTTTAGAACATACTTGATGATTTTTTTGTTTTTCTTGTTTGGTTTTATACAATTTCACTTTTGGTATAAACACTTATCCAAATATCAAGCATATAAAAAAGAATATGTTGAGTATATTTCTCTTTTAAAAAATCATACTCAAAATTGTCAGATGGTTTTCTTACAAGCAATCCCTGATCCTTATTTTGATTTACCAAAAGATAAAATTTACAAGGAGTTTGCTCCTTTTGGTATTTTAAAGTATTCAACTGGTGAACACATAGCTAAAAGAAAAAAAACTTATGAAAGTATCGATTGTTTTGTAATTTCCGAAAAAATACCTTCTGAACCAATATTAGAAGAGTATTTACAAAAAAATAAAGCTAATTTCACGATAATGAGCATAACAGGATTCCAGACTATCCCTTCAGTTTTTGTTTATCTAAAACATTAAAAAATGAGGTTCTTTTTTCTTCATCCAACGGAAGAAACGAAATCCTATCAAAAAACTTCAGAATGGATAGTTTTCGAAAATCCCTTAAAAACTTTTGTTATTTATGATCATGACTCAGAAAGAACCGAAAATGAAATCGAAAGTTTCTTTGATGAACTTTCAAAAAACAATCCCTATTACTTTGCTGGATTTTTTTCTTTTGAGTTAAGTAAATACCTATTACCTCTTCCAAAGCAATCAAAACCTTTTTTGATAAAATTGCCATTGGTTTACGGAGGATTTTTTGAAAATTATCATAAGGTCAGCTGGGAGGATACAAAAATTGATTTCTTTATTCGTGGATTTCGATTAGAAGAGGTCTTTTCTGAATATAAAAAAAACATTCTTAAGATCAGAGATTTGATTTCTCAAGGAAAGGTTTATCAAGTCAATTATACTTTTCCAGTAGTTTGCGAGGTCTATGGGAACTTGATGAGTCTTTTTTATCATCTTTGGAAAAATCAGAGGACCCTGAGCTCTGTGATGGTGATGGATTCTGATTTTTCTATTTTATCTGTTTCGCCTGAGATTTTCTTTTTGCAAAGAGAAAAAGAAATTTTAGTTAAACCCATGAAAGGAACCCAACAACCCTCAAAATCATTAAGAAAATTGATAAATAATATCAAATATTTAAGAACCAATCCTAAAGAAGTTTCTGAAAATGCAATGATCGTGGATTTGTTTCGAAACGATCTGGGAAGGATTTCTGAAATTGGAAGTGTAAAAATAAAAAACCTCTTTGCTATCGAAATTCATCCCACCGTGATTCAAATGATCACTGAGATACAAGCCAGATTGAGGCATTTTCCCAGAGAAAAGCGTTTTTGGGAGACCTTATTTCCTTCGGGTTCTGTTACAGGAGCTCCAAAGATAGAAGCAATAAAACATATCCAACAATTAGAAAAATACCAGCGAGGTGTTTATACGGGAGCAATCGGATGGCTTGCTCCAAAAAATTCCTTTGGTTTTTTCAACGTAGCAATAAGAACCTTGGTGGTGAAATCAAATCGAGGTTATTATTATGTGGGGAGTGGAATTACGTATGATTCTCATCCTAAAAGCGAATATAAGGAATGCCTTCTTAAATCAAAAGTTTTAAAACAACTCCAAAGATCAACGAAGCCAAAATATATTTTTACTACCATGAAGTTTTGTGGTGGTATTTTTTACTTTGAGAAATCACACCTCGAAAGGCTCAAAGCAACTAAAAGTTTTTTCCAAATCCCGGTAAATAACTCCAAGATCGAATCAAAATTCCAACGCCTCAAAAAGTGCCTAAAGCATGTTAAAAGACTTGTCCGAGTTCACTTTCGAATTTATCAAAACGGAAAAATCCAAATTTTTTTGGATTATCTTTCAAAGAAAAAAGAGATTATTTTTGGTATATCGAATCAGCCTGTGGATGAAAAAAACCTGTTTTTGTATTATAAAACCTCAGAACGTAGTTATCAGGTTCAACTTGACGAAGCCATCAAAACAGGTTTGGACGAAATGCTTTTGTTGAATACCAAAAATCAAATCACAGAGGGAACTTATACTAACATAATCATAAAAAAAAATGGGAAATTCTATACTCCGCCCCTATCAGACGGACTACTCAATGGGATTATGAGAAGAAAACTAATACAAAAACTAAAAATTGAAGAAACTTCCCTTACTTTGGATGATGTTAAAAAAGCCGATTGTGTTTATTTCGTGAATAGTGTGAGGGGTATACTCAAAGGGAGAATCAAAGAATGATTATTTTTCTACGTCAATCACTTTGATGACTTTTTTGGTTTTCCATGGACGATAAGGAGCTAAAGCCTGCATTCTTTTTTCCGGGACAAAATAAATTCGCTCACCGTATTTAACTAGAATCCCCTTGTAGTGAGCGTATTTAGTTCGATGATCAACAAGCCCGATTTCTTCAACATCATTCCAGTTTTCGCAGTTTTTTAGTGTTGGTATATGCCTTAAGTGTAATTCCCTTATAGTTCCATCTTTGACAGAATCTTTTAGTATTCTTTCCCATTGCATATGTTTCTATGTAATCAAATTTTTTTATTTTGTAAAGTATTTTAATATCAAATTTTTTGCAATCCCTACTTCGTCAACGCGGTTTACGAACGAAGTAAGAGGACTTTTGAAAATTTCTTGATCCTGATTTTCCATCCGACGCAAGATGTCTTTTACCGCTTGTGTGAATTTCAAGATGGTCTCGGGGCTTTCGGTTTCAGTGGGTTCAATCATGATAGCACCCGGCACAATCAGAGGGAAGTAAACAGTAGGAGGATGAAAGCCATAATCAATCAAGGTTTTTGCTAAATGGACGGTTTCATATCCATGTTTCTTCAAAGTATGATGAGAAAATACAACTTCATGCATAGTGGGATTGGGAGAAGCCAACTTGAGATGGGATTCTAATTCTGAGCGAATCAGGTTTGCATTCAAAACAGAATGCTCCGCAATCTTATGGATTTGATTGCCCCAACTCAAAATGTAAACCAACGCACGGATCATCATGCTTGTATGACCAATCCCTGCTTTCAATCTTCCAATGGACTTTTCGGGAAAATCAAAGTAGTAGTAATCTTTTTGAGAATCATATCGAACAACTGGTCCAGGCAAAAAGTCCTTTAACCTTGAACTTACTACAATTGCGCCAGCTCCCGGTCCTCCCCCACCATGAGGAGTGCTAAAGGTTTTGTGCAAATTCAAATGAGCTACATCAATTCCCATCTGAGAAAAAGAAACTTTCCCAATAATAGCATTATAGTTAGCACCATCCATATAAAGTAAAGCATCATGTTCATGTAGAATATCTGATACTTCTCGAATATTCGTTTCAAAAATCCCTAACGTGTTAGGATTGGTTATCATTAAAGCAGCGACATTTTCATTCATCACACTTTTTAATTGCTGAATGTCTATGGTTCCTTCTTTTGTGGATTTCAGTTCTTTCACTTCAAAGCCTGCAAACGTGCAAGTGGCTGGGTTCGTTCCATGAGCACTATCGGGTATTAGAACCAGATTTTTATGGTTATTGTTTTTTGACTTATGATAGGCTCGTATTAAGAAGATTCCAGCCAATTCTCCATGGGCTCCCGCCGCAGGTTGTAAAGAAACATCATCCATATCTGTAAGGGTTTTAATGTAGTTTTGAAGTTCGTAGATTAGCTTCAGAAGTGGTTGAATGTATTTTTCATCTAATGATGGGTGTAGATGTAGAAAATATTCTTTGTTAGCAATTTCTTCGTTAATGCGTGGATTATATTTCATTGTGCAGGAGCCGAGAGGGTAAAAATTCAAATCAATCCCATAATTCCAAGTAGATAAGCGGGTATAGTGTCGCAGAACCTCAGGCTCAGATACCTCTGGCAAATTAAGTTCATCTCGTAAATATTTTTTTGGAATCTCGAGTTCAATAGACTCTAAATCTCGGTTGTCAATAGTAAAACCAATCTTTCCGGAATAGGATAATTCAAATATCAATGGTTCTTCGAAGGTTTGAGCTACTCGTGCTTGTTTGAAAGGTATGGAAATGATTTGATTCATAAAAAACCTCTTATTTGCAAGCAGCAATTAAAGTATTTTTCCATTTTTCGATGTCTGAAGGTTTCATGGTCTCATTGAAGGAGACCAAAAGGTGATTTTCGTCAACAATGGTTCCAGCAGCAATGTTTTGAGACTCAAGCACCCTTTCAAAAACTTTCCCTGCTGGGATGGGAGTTTTTATATAGATTTCGTTGAATACGGGGGATTTCGGATAAACTAATTTTATTTCTTGCTGATATGTCAAAAGTTGTTTTGCATATTGGGTGAGTTTGGCACATCGTAAAGCGATTTCTTGGAGACCTCTTTTCCCCACTAAACTCAGGTAAATGGTAGCTCGTAGTGCCATAAGGGCTTGATTGGTGCAGATGTTTGATGTGGCTTTTTCTCGTTTAATGTGCTGTTCACGTGTGGAAAGGGTAACGGCAAATGCTCGTTTTCCGTTCACGTCCGTTCCCATGCCAATCAGTCTTCCTGGAAGATTACGTAAAAACTCATTTCTCGTTCCAATGAAACCCAACCAAGGACCACCGAAATTCAAAGGAATTCCAAAAGATTGAGCTTCACCACAAACGATGTCGGCGTATTTACCCGGAGGTTGGAGCAACCCCAAGCTGATGGCTTCTAAAACAGCAACTATCAACAGAACGTCATGATTATAGACTATGTTTTGAATCAGTTCCAAGTCTTCTATGATTCCGTAGGAGTTTGGGGATTGAATCACGACGGCAGAAATCTCTTGTTTTTGTTTTTCTAATTTGCTCTTTAGGTCATTTACGTTGATTTTTCCCTCTTCGTTTTGGGGTATGAGTTCGTATTCAAAGGGTCCGAGCTGAGAATAGGTTTCAATCGTTTCTAAATACTCTTTGTGAAATAACGAAGAAACAAGAACCTTATATTTTTTTTTGATTCTACATGCCATCAAGATGGCTTCGATCACCGATGTAGAACCGTCATAAAGAGAAGCATTAGAAACATCAACCCCCATGAGTTCTGCCATCATGGTTTGATACTCAAACATGGCTTGTAGTGAACCCTGGCTTACTTCGGGTTGATACGGAGTATAAGCAGTAAGAAATTCTCCTCGAGATGTTAGAGTATCGATAATAGCGGGGATTTCGTGGGCATGTCCATTCCCACCCATAAAGTTCTGATGTGGATAAATCACTAAATTATGTTTTTGGATTGTTTCTGTGATATAGCGGCGGATTTCAGATTCAGATTTTGGCTCGTCAAGAAAAGAAGAAGTCGATTTTGTATATTCTTTGGGAATATGAGAGAAAAAGTCTTCTATGGAGGTTTTGTTTAGTTTTTGTAGGATGTCATTTACTTGGGTTTCTGAGATGGGTAAGTATTTCATTTTAACCCTCTTGTTCTAAAGACTCGAGGTATTTTTGATATTCTGAGGCAGAAAGCAATCCTTCAACTTCGTTAGGGTCAAAGTCCTTGATTTTCAAAATCCAGTTTTTGTAGGGGTCCTGATTGATTTTTTCTGGTGATTTAAGCACTTCTTCGTTTCGTTCGGCTATTGTGCCACTTACAGGGGAGTATAGTTCTTCGGCGGCTTTTACTGATTCTATTGTTCCGCATGATTCACCAGCTTGAACTTTATCACCAACATTTAAGAGTTCTAAAAACACGATATCACCTAAGGATTTCTGTGCAAAATCGGTGATACCAAGCAAAGCGTATTGACCATCTACCAAAATCCACTCATGTTGTTTACTGTATTTCAGGTTCTGTGGAATATTACTCATAATAACACACTTTTTCTTAAAAACGTAAAAAGTAAATTTTAAATTTATCTTATTCATTCAAACAAAATTCTGAATTTTAATCGTTACTTTTCATGATGGTTTATGCATGAATTTCTTGCTATTTAACTTAAAAAAAATTATTGAGAATACAAAAAAAATAAAAAGAATTGAAACAAAATAAGCTTTTTTTTAGCTAATATAATAGTATGGGAAAAAGACTTCACTACTTTAGAAGTAGCAGAAAAATAAAAGTAGATAAAATGTTTAGCAAAAGGGAATTAGCATATATTCAAAACGCAATTCGAGTTTATATTCAGAATGCGGCGAAAATTGCAGACTCAAGACTGTTAGATGATTATGGGATTCTTGTCAATGTCTACGAAGGCTTTGATATAAGTATTCAAAAAGAATTCAACAAAGAAATTCAAAAATTTCTGAAAAGCTTTCAAAAAGAGGAAAAAAAAGAAAAAGATGATAAAGAAAGCTACGTGAATTCTTTTAGAAGAAGATATATGAGTGGAAGGTATGACGACGAGGAAGAAATCCTTAAAAACTTTAAAGATTATAGAACTGATTATAAAAAAGTTGAAGATTTTGTTTCTGAATTGTCCTATAATCATCAGAAAAAATTTATCCAGATTTTCTTATTTTTCATTCAAAAATCTATTGATTCTCAAAAGACCCTATCAGAAGAAGAACTAAGGCTTCAGAAAAAGATAGATGATATATCCAAGTTTTTGAATTTAGATGAAGTAGAGAAAGAAATCTTGATTTTTACTTACTATCTAATGTCAAACAGCGTGATAAACAATCTTTTCAAAATGCTTGTTGATGGTATAGAGAATATTGGTATTATAAAAGCTATCAGCACATTGTTAGGTATCGTAGAGAGCAAGATCAAGTTAACTTTGCAAAAGAAAGGAAAATTACTCTTTTATGATATAATTGAAATCGATAGAGATGAAATCAATTTGAATGATGAAATTTATGATTTTTTAGAAGATTTAGATAGCTTAGATTTTACTGATCGATTTTTTTCAGTGATTGATCCCACAGATCCAGTTCAGAAAGAAGAAATCTTGGATATAAACTTATTCAGCTTCTACAAAGACAAAATAAAAATTATAGAAAATATGCTAAAATCAGAAGGAAAAGCAAACATCATCTTTTATGGAAAAGCTGGAACAGGAAAAACTTCTTTAGCCAAGAGTATCATAAAAAACTTAAATAAAAAAATTGTCTATGTTTCTAATAGGAGTTCTTATTTTTCTGGTTATCTTTCATCAAAAAAGATTCGGGATGATACTTCTGGAAATCGAGTCATCAATTTAATCATGGCTTGCAATTATGCTAAAGACAATGATGGAATAGTAATAATGGATGAAGCGGATGAGTTTCTAAATACCCATTTTTCTATTTTTGATGTATTCCTTTCCTCAAGAAGAAATCATAATATTCAAAAAAGCTGGCTAAATGACTTTTTGGATAAGAGTGAATACAAAATCATTTGGATAGCAAACTATACGGATTTAATGGATGAATCCGTAAAAAGAAGATTTGACTATTCCGTTCATTTTAGCGTTTTCAATGGGGAAACTCGAGAATATATCGTCGAACAAATCTTGAAGAAATTAAACCTTGATGAACGAATAAGTTTTCATGATTTGAGGGAATATTTTACGGATACAACTATTCCAGTTGGAATGATTGAAACAGCTCTGAGACAGGTCCGAAATATTATCTCGATAAATCCTGATATTTCGAAACAAGAAATCATACAAACTGCCAGGGAAATTTTTGATAGTAATTATGAATTCGTTTACAATAAGAATTTTCCGTCAGCCTCAAAAAGATTGCATCAAAACTATAATATTGGATACGTTAATACCTCACCTCCCGTAAATCAAATCTTGGATAGAATCAAGAATTTTGCAAGAAGCAACGTAAATAAAACTAAGAGTTTTAATATTTTGTTCTACGGACCTCCAGGTTCAGGAAAAACTGAGTTGGCAAAATACATAGCAAACGTATTGAACTATAAAGTCATCGAAATTACTCCCCAAAATATTCTAAATCCTTTCTTTGGAGTCACAGAAAAATTGATTCATTATTACTTCAAGCAAGCTTCACTGGGAAATACCGTCTTAATCATAGATGAAATAGATACTTTCTTTTCAGGAAATAAGTACGAAAATGACATCCATAGCACAATTATTAATCAGTTCCTTCAAGCCATAGATCAGTATAAAGGGATATTGATAGCTACTACCAATCACATCGATAAATTGTTTGTAAAAATAAAAAGAAGATTTCATATGAAAGTAGAATTCTTTAGCATAAAAAAACAAATGATACCCCAAGTTTTTTTAGATTTCTTTAAGGAACAATTGACAAATCCTAATTTGACTCCCGAACAAGAAGAAATTTTAAAAGACTTAGGAGATGTCTATATCAGTGACTTTATTATGGTCAAAAGTCAAATTGAGCACGATGGTGAATTCTTTTTTGAAGAAATCTATAAATTATTGAAAGATGAAGTTTATTATCGTTTGCATCAAAAAAATTAGTTGTTTTTAGGCTATGTAAGTTTTCTCTGAGAATGTGCATCACTTTATAAAAAAAAATACAAACAAAATTTTTATCATAGGTATTTCCCTCAACGCCACCTATGTGGCGATTGAGTTTTCTTTCGGATTATATTTTCATTCACTTTCATTAATATCTGATGCCGTTCATAATTTGAGTGATGTCTTGAGTTTAGGAATAGCATGGCTTGGGTATTTTCTCTCCACTCAAAAGCCAAATTTTCGAAGAACATATGGTTTAAAAAAAGCAAGCATCATGGCAGCTCTTATCAATTCGGTGATTCTTTTTATAGCAGTAGGAGGAATCATGACTGAGTCTTTGCAAAAATTGTATCGCCCTATCGATAATCTTGATATTCAAGGAATGTTAAAAGTGGCGATCGTGGGAGTAATAGTGAACTTTGGAACAGCATTTCTATTTTACCGCAGAGAAAAAGAAGATTTAAATTTTAGAAGTGCTTTCATTCATATGTTAACAGACGGTCTGATCACAATCAGTGTAATTATTTCTGCGATAATCATCGGATATACCCAGTTTTTTTGGATAGACCCTTTAATGAGCTTTTTGATTGCTTTGGTGATATTATGGGGCACTTGGAAGATTTTCTATGAGTCTTTGAATTTGATGATTGATGCCGTTCCCCAAAAAGTAGATTTACATGAAATCCATCAATACTTAAAAACATTACCTGGCGTTCAAAATGTTCATGATTTACATGTATGGGCAATAAGCACAACCGAAGTTGCCCTTACTGCTCATATTGTAAGAACCTATCATGATGATAACGAAGAACTCTTAGAAAGAATTCGCAACGATTTAGAAAAACACTTTGATATAGATCATGCCACTATACAATTCGAAAAAGAATCGAATGCAATCTCTTGTCGTCATTGTGATTAAAGAAAACTTTCTTGGGTTTATTCTCACTTAAAGGTAAACTTTATGAATCTGAAATATCCTTCTGATTGGATCCGAAAAAAAAAAGAAAAAGAACTGATTAGTGTGGTTACGTGTTATGACTTTACAATGGCAAAGTGGATTAGCAGAACTCCTATCGATGCCGTCTTGGTTGGGGATTCTTTAGGAATGGTAGTTCAAGGAAACTCCTCAACATTGCCTGTTCGTTTAGAAGAAATCATATATCACACAAAGTTGGTTCGAAGAGGAGCTCCAGAAAAATTTCTAATTGCCGATATGCCCCTGGGAAGTTATCAAACAAGCATACAAGAGGGGCTTCGAAATTCTTTCAAAGTGATAAAAGAAACACAATGCCAAGCCCTTAAATTCGAAGGAGCAGATAAAAGCACCTTAAAACTCATAAAAAAACTGGTCCAATCAGGCTTGCCTGTGATGGGGCATATAGGACTCACACCTCAAAGCTATTTGAACTTTGGTGGTTATAAAATACAAGGAAGAGATGACAAACAAAAAGAAAAACTCATCCAACAAGCAAAGGCTTTAGAAGAAGTGGGTTGTTTTTCTATTGTGCTTGAGCTGACAGAAGAAGAAGTAGCCAAAGAAATCACGCAGCTTTTGGAAATTCCCACAATTGGGATTGGTTCAGGAAATCAAACTGACGGACAGGTTTTAGTGATACATGATCTTCTTGGAATGGATCCAGACTTTACTCCCAAACATGCGAAAAGATATGCAAACTTTGCTGAAATGGGAATCCAATCTTTGATTCAATTTGACCATGAAGTAAAATCACGAAAATTCCCACCATCAAGATGAAAAATCTAATCGTATTGGGTTCTGGAAATGCCTATAATCTCGATGGTCGAGGTCATAGTGGGTTTCTACTGGATTCGAAAATCATGATTGACTGCGGAGCTACTGTGCTACTCAAAGCCAATCAGTATAAAGTAGATTTGTCAAGCTTAGATGTAATTTTGATTACCCACTTTCACGGAGATCATTATAGTGGGATTCCATTTTTGTTGATTTTTTTTAAGTATGTCTTAAAGCGCACGGAAAAGCTCATGATTGTTGGACCAAAAAATCTAAAAACTCAAATTCAGCAATTGATAGAAATTCTCTTTCAAAAACAAGAATTTCCATTTGATGTGGAGATAATCGAAATCAGTCCTAATGAAACGTGGAAATACCAAAACTACACCATCCAAACATTTCCCATTAACCACAAAGAAGAAAGTATAGGATATAAGATTTTTGATCAAAATCATAGTTTTGCGTTCACTGGGGATTCCGTTTTAGATGAATTTGTTTTCAAACTTATGGATGGTGTGGATGTGGGAATCATGGAAGTAAGTTTCCTTCGAAAAGAGCCTGAGTCATCCCACATATCCTTAGAAGAAGTGATGGAAAATCGTGCGAAAATCAAAACCAAGCGACTGTTTTTTAATCATTTGTATGATGAAATTTACCACGAAATCCAAAAGATCAATCATCACACCCCGGGTTTTGGCTTTCCCTTGTATGATGGTATGGTCATTGAGTTTTGAGTTGTTTTGACTCCAAATCCATTTGCCAAGAAAGACCTTTGAGTTTTTGAATCAAACCCAGCAAGGCAACTCGATATCCAAATATTCCCATACCCGAAATGACAAAAAGGGCTTTATCACTCAAAAAAGAATGATGACGAAAAGGTTCTCGTGCATAAACATTGCTGATATGGATTTCCACAAAAGGGACATTCACAGAAAGCAAAGCATCCCTCAACGAAACAGACGTATGAGTCAAACCTCCGGGATTGATGATGATTCCATCATAAGGTTTTTGGTAGTATTCTTGTATCTTTTCAATCAAAGCACCTTCATAATTGGATTGAAAACAATCAAGGGCAGCTCCCCATAAAGAGGCATCCTTTTCGAGTTGTTCTTCTATTTCTTTTAGTGTGGTATTTCCGTAGATATGAGGTTCTCGGTAGCCCAATAAATTCAAATTCGGACCATTTAGGAGTAAGATTTTGATTTCTTTCATATTAGCCAAAGAGTTGCTTTTGCCTTTGCCATGTGTTTCGAAAATTATCTAACGATAACTCTTGGTTATAGATGGGTTCTCCAATCTCTTTGAGATATACTTCTTTTACTTTGCCTCCTTGATTTTTTTTATCATAGAACAAGTGAGGTATCAGCTCTTCGGAACTAATGTTATACGTGTCCATAGGTAGTTTCAATAACTTCATCAAATCAAAAACTTCGTTTATGATTTCATCCCCGAGTCCCCATTTTTCGTTCGACAACAGAAGAGAAAAAACCAGTCCTCGGCTCACCGCTTCTCCATGATTTAGTGCCTTGTAGTGGGTATAAGACTCAATGGCATGCCCAACAGTATGTCCTAAATTCAAAATGGAACGAAGACCCGTTTCTTTTTCGTCTTTTGAAACCACCCTGGCTTTCACTTGGATTGACTCAAAAATCATCTGAAACCATCTTTCCTTATCCCATTCCCGATAGTTAGGTTGATTCTTTACTTGGACCCTGAAATTTTCGTATACATTGGGGTCTAAAAGAGAATGCTTCAGCATTTCAGCTAAACCACAAATCCATTCTTTCTCAGGGAGGGTCTTCAAGAACTCGATATTACAAAATACAGCCTGCGGTTGATAAAAAGAACCTACAATGTTCTTTCCAATATTTAGATTGACGGCGACTTTCCCACCAACACTTGAATCCACCATAGCTAAAAGAGTCGTGGGGATTTGGTAATAATCAATACCTCGTTGATATGTCGATGCCACAAAGCCAGCAAAATCTCCAATCACTCCACCTCCGAAAGCTATGATGCAACTTTTTCGATCAACATTAGCTGAAAGTAGTTCTTCAAAAACTTCCTGCAAATACGAGATGTGTTTGTATTCTTCTCCAGCCGGACGAATGATGGTATGAATTTCCCCTAAAGAATCTTCAAAAAACTCTATTGTTTTTTTATAACATTGATAAACATTTTCGTCTGTGATGATTACATGTTTTGTGTATTGTTTTTTTTTGAGTTGTTGGAGCCAATATTCTTCTATTTTATCAGACAAGTATATATAATAACTTTTATCAACAGTTTCTTTGAGGGGTATCCATAATTCTCGATAATTCATATAAGGAGTTCATCGAATTGATTTTTGATTTTTTCTAAAGCTTTTTGTGCTGCTTGTTTTTCGGCTTTCTTTTTTGAGCTCCCACTCCCTCGTGCGATTTCAATCCCGTTGATGATGACACGAAAAACAAATTCACGTTTGTGATCCGGTCCTTCTTGGCTGACGAGTTCATAGATGGGATGTGTATGATATTTTTTCTGTATGATTTCTTGCAGAGCTGATTTGGGGTCGATTGCTTTTCCTGGTTTGGTGAGTTTTTTTAATCTTCCCTCAAGCATTGATAGAACAAATTTTTTTGCTGCCTCAATTCCTTGATCCAAGTAAATTGCTGCAACCATTGCTTCGAAAGCATCTGCTAAGTTTGATGGACGCCTTGCACCGCCGCTGTTTTTTTCTCCTTTGCTCATCTTTAAGTACTGTCCTAAGCGGAGTTTTCTTGCTGCACTTGCCAATGATTTTTCTGATACAGCAATGGATTTAATTCTCGCCATCTGACCTTCATTGAGATGAAAATTACGAAAAAGATAATCATTTACTATAAAACCAATGATAGCATCTCCTAAGTATTCTAAACGCTGGTTGTTTAATTTGTGAGAATTCGGTTCGTTAGCTAAACTACTATGAGTCAAAGCAAGATCATACAATCGATAATCTCGAAATCGAATGTTTAAATGTTTTGATAGTTCTTTTAGCTTTTGGATTCTTTCTTTATCAAGGATTAATTTTTCATACTCTGAGTATTGCATACGTAGGGGAAGACCGATTTTCTTTTTTCTATCACGATCTTCAATCGATTGATAGAAAAAGAAAACCGGTCCAATTGAAATCCTTATTTTTGATGTTCTTTGATGTATTTGATTACATCACCTACGGTTTGGATTTTTTCTGCATCTTCATCAGAGATTTCAATACCAAACTCTTCTTCCAAAGCCATGACTAATTCCACAGTATCAAGAGAGTCTGCTCCTAAATCTTCAATAAAATGGGAATCTTCTGTGATTTCTGATTCCTCTGCACCCAATTGCTGTGCTATGATGGATCGAACCTTTTGGAACAACTCATCAGTCATAGACATCTCCTTCAAAAAAGTTTACAGCAATTAAAATGAACGATATTAATTTGGCAAGTTTAAAAGTGGGTTTTTTTGTTTTTTGTGATTAAGGACGAAAACCCCCACCATTAACATCCAACACAATGCCCGTAATGTATGATGCCAAATCTGATACTAAAAACAAAACCGCATTTGCAATATCTTCAGGCATTCCCGGTCTTCGAAGAGGTATGCTATCGATCATTTTTTGTTTGATTTTTTCTGGAATAGCATCTGTCATAGCAGTTTGAATGAAACCTGGTGCTATGGCATTACAACGAACTCCTCTTGCTGCCCCTTCCATCGCAACAGTCTTGGTTAAACCAATCACACCTGCTTTCGATGCAGAGTAATTCGCTTGTCCAATGTTTCCATTTTCCCCTGCAATAGACGAAATATTGATAATCACACCGCTTCGTTGATTCATCATGACCTTAAAAGCAGCTTTGGTGCAAAGAAACGTTCCCGTAAGATTCACGTTGATGACTTGATCCCATTGTTCTTTAGTCATACGTAAAAGAAGTGTATCCCGTGTGATACCTGCATTATTCACAAGAATATCAACTTTTCCCCATTTTTCTTTGCAGAGCTCAATCAACTTATTTGCTTCTTCTTCTTTCGAAATGTCACACGCAAAATATAAAGTTTCTACTTGGTATTTGTTTGCGATTTCTTCGGCGGTTTGTTTTGCTTGTTCTTCTAAAATGTCATTGATTACGACTTTTGCTCCTGCTTGAGCTAATTTTTCGGCTATGGCTTTCCCTATCCCTCGTGCAGAGCCTGTGATGATGGCTGTTTTGTCTTTAAGATCAATCGTCACCATAATACGTCTCCTTTTTTGTTTTTACATTTCTTTTTGTGTGAAAGCCAACGTAAAGTAAATTTAGATTTTAAAATCAATTTATTATAAATGAAATTTATAAAATTTCTTTATTATAAGAATCAATTTTCTTAGAAATTCTTTTTGATATGATTTATCTAAACAAAGGAAAATTAAATGCTTCGTGAAGTCTCAAACTTAAAAACACTTTGCAAAAACAAAAAGAGAAGAAATTTTTGAACACAAAGATGAAAAATCAAGAAAAACCCTATCGTAAAAATGTGGGGATTTTGGTGTTTAATTCCCAGATGAAGGTTTTGGTTGGAGATCGAGTCGATCATCCAGAGAATTACCAACTCCCACAAGGTGGGATTGATGAAGGAGAAAATCCAGAAGATGCCGCCATCCGAGAACTCTACGAAGAAACGGGGTTAAAACTCCAAAAGCCTGTTTTTGAAATACCCGAGTGGCTTTCTTATGACTTTCCTGAACACATTCCTGAACACTTAAAAAAATATCGTGGGCAAACACAAAAATGGTTTTTCTTTCATTGGGATGGAGACATCCAAAGTTTAGATCTCAATTCATCTCATCATCGAGAATTTCGAACCCTAAAGTGGATGGACATCGATGTTTTAGTCAACAGCATAATAGAATTCAAAAAAGAAGTTTACCTAAAGATACAAAAATATTTTTACGAGTTTGTTCCAGAGTATTTAAAAACCCTCTATGAAAAAGAAAAAAGATAATCTTGCATTGAAAGTAGAACATCTTTCTATTGGTATTCAGTCTGATAAACTTATTTCTATTGTTGATGATGTGAGCTTTTCTTTGTTCGAAGGAGAAATTTTCGGACTTGTCGGAGAATCAGGTTGTGGGAAGACCCTTACATCAATGGGGATTGTGAGGATGCCCCCAGAACCCAATGGAAAAATTCTTTCAGGAGAAATCACCCTATATCTTAATGGGACAGAAATTCGGTTGGATCAACTTTCAGAACAAGAAATCCGAAAAATTCGAGGAGCTGAAATTGGTGTGATTTTTCAAGAACCCTTCATGGCACTAAACCCCCTCTATACCGTAGAACATCATCTAAAGGAACTCTACATATTCCACAAAGAAGAATTCAAAAAAAAGCAAATTTCTTTTGAGAATCGCGTTGTTGATTTGCTAAAAAAAATGAATTTTCCTCAAGTGGATACCATTTTGCGGTCTTATCCTCATCAGTTATCAGGTGGTATGCTCCAGCGAATAGTAATTTTACTTGCAATCTTACTAAAACCCAAGTTGGTGATAGCCGATGAACCCACAACCGCTTTAGACGTCACCGTCCAAGCACAAATCATGAACATCCTTAAGGAACTCCAAGAAGAAGAAAACGCAACCATTCTTTTGATCACCCACAACATGGGGCTTTTGGCTCAATATGCAGATCGATTAGCTGTAATGTATGCAGGAAAGATCGTCGAGCAAACTGACGTCGAACGCTTTCTTAATCAACCCCTCCATCCTTATAGTCAAGGTTTATTAAAAGCCATTCCCGACTTGGACGTAGAAAAAACCATTCAAGGCATACCGGGACAAGTGCCTCCTCCTGAGCTTTATCCCAAAGGATGTAGGTTTGAAAACCGATGTAGTTATCGGTTTGAGTTGTGTAAAAACGAACCCAAACCTATTTCATTCGATCAGCATATTGTTTATTGTTGGAAATACTCTTCTAACTAATCAAGAGATTGTTGAGTTCATTTAAAAGGATTTTAACATCATCTATTTCGGATTTGTCTAATGAAGCTGATTTTTTATTGGTGATATATTCATATTCTACGAACTCTTCGGGGATTTCATTCAAGAACCTTGATGGTTCAAAAGGGATTTCCTCACCAAATCGTTTACGATACAACGAATAGGAAAGAAACAGCTCTTCTTTTGCTCTGGTAATTCCCACATAACATAATCTTCTTTCTTCTTCTAAAGAGCGGTTTTCGTCGTTGGTTTCCAAGAGGGCTCGTTCTGAAGGAAAGATCTTTTCATTCATTCCACACAAAAATACTACAGGGAATTCCAGCCCTTTCGATAAATGCAAGGTTAGAAGTTGAACCCGACCTTTTTGAATATCCTCGACTTCGCTATCCGAGCTCAGTAAACTCACCCTTGAGAGAAAATCAAATAATGAAGGAGGTTGGACCTCATCCCATTCTTCTTCGAAATAAGCAAGCATATTAACAATTTCAGAAAGGTTATAGATCTTCGCTTTTGCTACTTCTTCTTTTTCTTCTTTTTGGTATTCTTCTTCGAGTTTTAACTCTTGGATGAGTTTTCGTAAGGTTTGGGATAAACTGCGACTGATGGCAAACTCCTTTCGGTAGGTTTCCAACAATTCCAAAAATTCCTTGATGGCAAGGATTTGCTTTTGGAGATTCTGAAACAACTCTTCATTTTGAACCATAAATTGTAAAGCTTGATAGAAGCTCAGTTTTTCTTGGTTCGTGGTTTCATATTCAATAATAAATTCATGGATTTTTTTGATGGTGGACTCTCCAATCCCTCGTTTAGGAAAGTTGATGATTCTTAGCAAGCTGATTTCGTCATGGGGATTGGCTATTGCCCTTAAATAGGCTAAGAGGTCCTTTACTTCTTTTCGATCGAAAAAACGATATCCACCCACGACTTGGTAAGGAATCCCGCGTTTTCGTAATTCTACTTCAAAAGGACGTGCTTGATAGTTTGTTCGAAAAAGGATGGCGAAATCTCCTGCGTTTCGTTTTTCTCTTGTGATTTTTTTTAGTATGATTTCGGCGACTTTTTCAGCTTCTTCTTTTTCGTCGTAGCACTCTATGATTTTGATTTTCCCTCCCATTTTGTTCATTGAGATGATTTTCTTATCAACCCGATTGAGGTTGTTTTTGATGAGAGAATAAGCAGCATCGATTATGATTTGTGTAGAACGATAATTCTTGTTAAGTATGATTATTTTGGCATGAGGATAATCTTTTTTGAAGTTCTGGATGATGGAAACATCAGCTCCACGCCAACCATAAATGGATTGATCATCATCCCCTACAACACAAACATTTTTTCGATCTCCAACGAGAAGCCGAAGGAATGCATACTGCAAAGGATTGGTGTCTTGGAATTCATCCACAAGAAAGTATTTATATCTTTTTTGGTATTTTTCCAAAACCACTGGGTATTGAGAAAACATACGCAGTGGAAGTAATATCAAGTCATCAAAATCAATTGCATTTAAAGAAAGCAAATACTCATGATATTTTTTGTAAATTTTCAAGAAAGTATCTTCATCCAGATTTCTAACCAAAAACCCATTTTGATAAAGCCATGTTTCGATTTTGAGGTTTGAGTTTTTTATAAGCGAAATCAAATAGAGAATATAATCATCGTCTATCCCATCATCGTTTAGTTTTAATTCTTTATAAATATTTTTTAATATTTGGATTTTATCTTCTTGATCGAAAATCGTATAAGGTCTTCGATAACCTATAATTTCAATTTCTGATTGTAGGATTTTGTTTCCAAGCGAATGGAACGTAGAAACCACCATTCCCCGTAAATTCTTTTTGGGTAAAATTTGGCTTAATCTTTTTTTCATTTCTTTGGCACTTTTATTAGTGAATGTAACAGCTACAATGGATTGAGGGGGAATACCTTTTTCGATCATGTTTTGGATGCGATGAACAATCACTCGTGTTTTCCCACTCCCAGCTCCTGCAAAGACTAAAACAGGACCTTCTATTGAATGCACTGCTTCCCACTGTTCTTGATTTAGTTCCATAGGTTAAGAAAGAAGTTAGATTTTTGATTCCATTGAATGTAAGTTGATTATCGGAAAATAGAAACTAACTTTTATAAAATTGAATTCGGTTTTTATAAAAAATAGCAGTAAAAATTTATTAAGATAATTTATAAAATTATTTTATTAAAAATTATAACTTATTTCGATAAAATCGTCCAAATCCCAACAAGAATAAACAAAATTCCAGCAACAAACTTTAAGTATTTTGGAGAAATGTATTGAGAAACCAAACTCCCAAGAAAAGTTCCTATAGCCGTTGTCAGAATCAAAGCCAAAGAAGCTCCCAAAAACACAATCCAAGGATTGACGTTTTTATCTGTGGCATAAAGTAAAGTTGCAAGCTGGGTTTTATCCCCAATCTCAGCCAAAAAGATCGTCCCAAAAACAAGAAGAAAAGTTTTTACATCCATACGATAAAAATTCTCTATAAAGAACCAAGTCAACCAACAATCTCAATAAAACAAAATCTTCGTTTTTTTCGCTTTTTTGATTGACAGAAAAAAACAATGTTCTTAAATGGTATTTACCAAACACTCACACTCCCCAGTAGCTCAGCCGGTAGAGCGAGTGGCTGTTAACCACCAGGTCGCAGGTTCGAGTCCTGCCTGGGGAGCCATATAGGACACTTTGAGGCTTCCAAAATCACATCAAAGGGATTTTAAATTTGAGTTTTTTGCCCTCTAAAGTAGCGTTCTGAAGTAATAAATTCAAAAGTTGCCTTTTTTCTTCTACTTCAGAACACTGAAATATCTCATAAGCCTTTTTAGCTAAATTTTAGACCGTATTTGCCGTTAAATTGAAGTTTTCATCCGCATCATGTATTATTGTCTCATTCTTGCCTCAATTTCTACCCGTTTTTCTTTATACTCTTTTAGCTTTTTGTTAAACATGTCCTTAGGAATTCTTCTTAATTTTTCCAAAGCAGGCAACCCCACTAAAAAATCTCTACACAACCTATCAACTTTATCACAGCACAAAGCCACAACCTCTTTTTGTTTTCTAATAAAATCTAATACTTTATTAAATTCTTTCCGATGTTCTTTGTAAGCCGATTCATCGAAAATAAACTCTTTAATGAGTTCTAAATCGGAATTTCTTTTTATATACGCTCGCAATCGTGCTTGCTGAGTTGATAAAGAATTACCCGCTTCTTTTTGTTCTTCAGTTGATACTCTGGCTAAAATTATGGCTTTCATAATTTACTTTAAGATTATTTCTTCAACTTGTTTTTTTGCCATTTCAACGATATTTTTAGCTTCTTCTTTTAATTTCTTTGCTTTTTCAATTCGGTTTTTAACCTCTTCGGCGATTTGGTTTTGAATTTCAAGAGGAGGAAGAGGGATTGGGAGATTTAAAAATTTTTCTGGTAGAAGATGTTTTATTATTTGTCCAATACTTTCAGCTTCGGCTAACAGTTTTAAAATTTTGCTTGATAAAACTGTTTTGAGATAAAAATTATTTATATTTTTTTTAACCTCTAATCTTAAAATCCCCCCGCTTATTATAAAATCCATTTCTTTTTCTACCACAACACACAAACCAATCGTTCCATCTTTGGAATATAACAATTCGCCTTTTTTGGGGTTATATTCATCTTTTAGATTTTTATATAAATCAAAACTAATTTTTTTGTCTGTATCTATATTTATTTTGTAATCATCAATATCTACTACTCTTACAAATGGCACGCCATCGGAAACATAAGATTTTGACCCCACCTCAATTCCTTTTTTAATTTTTGCTAAGAAATCTTTGACTTTTACTGTTTTATATTTTCCTTTCTCAAATGCTTTTTTTATTTCTTTAAGATTTGGTTTGTGATAATAAGCATCTATCCTCTTGCCTTTTACTTCTTCTGAATCCACTGCAAAGCACATTTTATCTTTTATTTCTGGCATTTTTATGCCCAGCATTTCTAAAACATAATCATCTATTGAAGCTAACAATTTTTCCGCTTCCGCTTCTTTTTCTTTTTTTTGTTTGTAAGCAGATTCCATTATTTCAACGATTTCTGGTTTGAAAATTACTGGAATTGATTTTAATGCTGTATAATCTAAAGCTGGTCTTGTCCCTCCTGTTGAACGTTTTTTAGCCAATTTTTCACCAATATCAGAATTTAGAAAAGTAGCTAAAGTTTTGCTTGTTTGCTCATTTTTAGTTTTTATTACTACAAGATGTTGATTTATATTACCTTCAAATTCCTTCGGAGCAACTGCAGAAACTGCCATTCTACCGACACCCGTAATTTTTGTTATCAGGTCAAATTCTTTTACCTGACTCCTTTTAAGCATTCCATTATGGGTTGCTATATTTATGTATTTAATATCTTGTAAATTAAGACCTTCAGGTGTTATGTTTTGAACTCTTAAAAACGGTATTCCATTTTTAGAATTTTTTAATATCAGGCGTCGCCCCTCCAGCAATAGATAATACAAAATCGCCCAATGTTTTATCTGTAATTTTTCTTACCTCTTTATCTATCTTAGTAAATTCTGGTTTGTAAAAATAACAATCCAATCTTCCCTCAATCTCATCACTCCAGACTACAAAACACATTTGATTTTTATCTTTCACATCCGTCATAGTTTTTAGGATTTTTCAAAAATTTTTGATATTCTTGGGCAATTTTATCTAAATCATTTATCGGGTCTTCTCTGCCAGTAGCGTCATAGCCAATGTGTTCAGCTATTGCCATAAAGATGGGATATTTTTCTAATTTTTCTTTTTCGCCTTTTCGTCTTAAAAATACCAAAGAAGACTTAACTCCCGCTCCAAAATGTTTAAAAGCAAACTGGGGAAGCGAGACAATCGCTAAAATCTGACACTTTTCCATTATAAAGTCTCTGACATATTGCAAAGATGAATTGGTTAAAATGCCATCAGGCAAAACAATAGCAATTTTTCCCGTTTCTGGCTTAACAAAATCAATACACCGTTCAATAAATAAGATTTCGGTTTTTTGACTTTCTCTTCCTTTGCCTAATTCGTATTTGTCTAAATAATCTTTCTCGGTTCTTTTAATAGCCGCTCCAAAAGGAGGATTAGTTAAAATAACGTCAAAATGGTCTTTTTTAAATCCTTTATGCATTTTATTTATATCTTCAAAATCACTTAAAGCATCAGTGTTTATAATGTTTGTGTGTCCGTCATCGTGAATTATCATATTCATTTTACAAACTCTGGCTATCTGGTCATTTATTTCAATACCGTAGACATTATTTTTAGCAAAATTATGCCAATGTTCCCATGCTTCCCGTTCATCATAATTTTCCTCTGCGTAGTGTCTCACATTATCCATTGCATTAAGCAAAAATCCACCACTTCCACAGGCGGGATCTAAAACCTTATCATCTTTTTGAGGATTCATCATTTTTATACAAAACTGAATAATGGGTCTTGGAGTAAAATATTGTCCCATTTTACCCCTGAAAAAATCTTCAATAAATCTTTCAAAAGCCACACCTTTGGTATCTAAATCAATTTTATTTAAGGCAAGAGACTGTAAATGTTCTACAACATTATAAACAATTTTCGGCTCTAATCTTATACCTTCTTTAAAAACTTCTTCATCCTCTTGTTTAGCTTTTTGATAGATTTTATTTATTCTATTAAAAACTTCTTCGGGCGACTCGTGAGTGCCAATTTGAAAATCGTAAGGTTTTCCTTTAGGCGTTGTTTTTTCATCTTTTAATTTACAAAATAAAAGTTTTGAAATTTCATCAAAGGCAGTTGTAGGGGCCAATCTTCCACCTTGCCAAACGGTATCGTGAGCTTTTTCTAATATTTGTATAAGTTCTTCTCTTGAAACGGTCTTCAATTCTTTATTTTCCTCACCTTTAATAAATCTATACTTAGGAGTTTTGCCATATTTAACTGGAATATCTGAGATAACATTTTTTTCTCTTTCGCTGGGTTTAAAACCAGCTACATCAAAAGCAGTTTTGGTTGTGCCTGCGACTACAGAAGCGAACTTAGCCCTTAAACTATTAGCATTGCCGAATGCCTGCTCTATGGCTTGTTTAAATTCGGCATCAGAGATTTTTTCTTTTTTACATTCAACTACCAAATAAGGTTTTTTTAATTCATCGTCTTCATAAACCACAATATCTGCTCTATCTTCTGGTTTTCGTCTCGGAACAATTACTTCAAAATCTATTCGTTTTGGAGAGTAATTATAATCTAGAACTAATTCAACAAAGTAGGATGCTCTCACCAGTTCTTCTGGTTTTTTAAAGCTTGTTGTAAAATCTCGTGAAGCGTAATAGGTAATCTTTGATTTGTCTTCGTTAAAAGATATAATTTTTGCTTCAATACCTCTTTGGATATTTTTTTCAAAAATTGATTGATTATTTTTATTGCTCATAAATTTTATTTCATTTTGATTTTTTCTAAAAACCTTTGGAATTCTTTTTTTTCAATTCTAAACTCTTTGCCTATTTTATAGTCTTTTAATTTCCTCGCTTTAATATAGCGGTAAATTGTCATTATATTTACTCTTAATTTTTTAGCTAATTCTTTAGCTGTAAAAAACTCTGAATCGTCAATTCTTTACAAGGCAAGCAATTTAATTTAAAAACCTTAAACTTTTTCTTCAATATTTTTTATAAAGCCGTGCAATGTATATCCAAAGAGCAACTATACTGGATTACCTCCAAGGGTTGCCTTGTATTATGAGGACTTAAAAGAAGCGGTAAAAAACATATTTTGGGCATTAAAACCCGGTGGTAAGTTAGCGATCATAATTGGAGAAAGTACAGTCAATGGGAAAAAATCCCCACAACTTGACAACTAAAAAATTCAGTGAAGAAGTTGGATTTAAGTTTGAAAAATTGATATTCAATCCTCCGTTAGGTGCTTGCAATAGGGTAATGAGGGAAGAAAGCGTGATTATTAGCAAAAAACCAGAGGATCCAAGATGACTAATCAGAATGCGAATTTTAAAACTGAGAAGGAACTTCAAGACGCGATCTTGAAAGAAAAAGCAAAAGGAACTCCTGATTTAGAAATTGGTCAGAAATACGGGGTAACATTCAGGTATATTGAGCGACTTATTACCAAAACGCAAGGACTTAATATTAGCAGTTTAAATGTACCTAAAAAAATAAGAAGATTATATCCCAAAGATTTCAGAGATGAACAAACTACAGTCTGGAGTTTTAAACAAAGGGGTAACTGGGCAACTCATAGCGGAGAATATAGAGGTAACTGGACACCTTATATCCCAAGAAATGTAATTCTTAAATATTCAAAACCAGGAGATTTAGTTCTGGACTATTTCTGTGGTGCTGGAACAACCGCAGTAGAATGCAAACTCTTAGGAAGAAGGTGTATTGCACTTGATATAAACGATAAAGCTATTGAACTATCAAAGAAGAATGTAGATTTTAGTATACAATCAAAACAGTTAAGTTTTTTTGACGAAAAAATCAATTTGAAGATTTATGAACCAGAGCTATTAGTGGGTGATGCAAGAGACTTATCTTTTTTGAAAGATAATTCTGTAGATTTAATCTGTTCTCATCCTCCATATGCCAACATTATCCATTACACTGATGCCAAAGAAGGAGACTTATCGTTTCTTAATGTAGATGATTTCTTAAAAGAAATGTCAAAAGTTGCAAGAGAAAGTTTTAGAGTTCTAAAGCCTGGGAGACAATGTGCTATTTTGATAGGAGATATTAGAAGAAAAAAACACGTGATTCCATTAGGATTCAAGCTTATAAATGTTTATTTAGATGTCGGCTTTAAATTAAGAGAGCTCGTCATAAAGCGACAACATAATTGCAAAACTACAGGTTTTTGGTACAAAAATAGTAGAAAGTATAATTTTCTTCTCTTAGCCCATGAGTATCTACCCATCTTTGAAAAACCCAAAGTACCTACTTCTACAAATGTGAGGGAAAAAGAGATAGACTATGGTTTGTTTTCTTTTTTGGTAGAGAGGCCTTCGCTAAAAGGAAGATTAGAGCGGTTTGAGACTACAACAGTTTGGAACTTTCCAGAGAAGAATTTTGAAGAATATCTAAATAAAAATGTAATTGATAGGTATTCAGGAGGAAAGAACTATTTAATTGTAACTCTTGTTTCTGATTCCAAGCTTGATGAAAATTCTTTGCAAAGAAACACACAGAAAGACAACCAATTACTTTTTGTTAAATTTATTCCTTTAGATAATGAAGTATCATTTTCAAACATAGAATATTATTTAAAAGGAATAAAAGCATTTGTAAATCAACAATTGCCTACTTTAAACAAGGGAGGTTTTGTTGTTATTCAGACCCAAGACATAAGAATTGACGGCTATATAGAACCTCTTGGTAAAAGGATTGTAGATATATTGACATTTAACAATTTATGGCTCAAGGAAATAATAATTGCTACTACCGAAGATTCAAATTTAAGCCAACATGATTCAAGAGGTTATTTAAGAATAGTTCATCAATATCTACTCGTTTATGAGGTAAAGTAATGAAAAAACTTTTTAACCTGTTAAAAATAATTTATTATTATCTGGAGTCGTCTTATAAAATACAAAAAGTCAGGCAATTACAAGAAGATGATCTTGTCTATACGACTAAGGCAAATGTCTAAATTATGGTTTATCCCGGTAGAAAACCTGAGTCTCCATATGATTTTATTGTAAGATTTAAAGAACCTGGCAAGAGAGAGCGCACACCTGCTCACGTTCACTTAATTGTAGAGATGTATGTCAAGTATGCCTATAATCCTTCATTAACCTTAAAATTGAAAGAGCACATTTTGACAATGTTTAAATCAATAAAACCTATAAGCTCATTTCCTCCAAGCATTCAGTTTTTTAAACAAGAGCATGTTGAACCTCTTCAAGGAATTAGACAAAGTAGGAGAATTTACAGTAGAATTTCTGCTAGTCGTGACAGAACTTTTGGCAATACAAGAGAAAACAAATTATCCGGATGGTTCTCTCACGGAAAATTTGTATGAGGACTTTGGAGTTAAAGATCGATTCTCTGTGATTCAAAAAGCAGTATTGAAGAGGTTAAGATAAAATGAAAAGCTTTAGCCTATAACATACCTTAAATACCTTATCTTCAAGCATCAAAAATTTACTCAAAGATTACAAGAAATGTTCAAAAGAACCCTTAATATGGTTAATATTTTTGATGAGGTTTTTCATGGATTATCTCAAGCATCGCTTGTAAGCGAAAACTTGTAAAGTTTTTATGAATCCTTATTGACAATAACATCTTATTACCAACATGTCAGGGTGGAAAGACCTTGTAGCTCCAAATCCGAAAAAACAAAATCAGTTAATATTTACCATCCAAAAACCAAAGAAGTATCTCTTTTTGGAGTGTGGAGTGATGCAATCAGAAAATTTTCAAGCATAATCACTGATCAATTCTTCGTTTGAGGGAATGATTTTGTTTCGAAGGTTGTGAGTTAATGAGGTGTTTTTAGTAATTTTGTCATCGCCATGTCCTTTTTTATCATCGGAGTTATTCTGAGAAAGTTGTTATTGTGGGGTGGGTATTTGAATTTTTCTATGAAGATATAAGCATATTTGACAATAAGGTTTTACAATAGTTAAGTGAAATTAAAAATTTTTTAGATAACTTGAAGAAAAATAGATTATTAAAATATGGTTGAGACACTATTAGTTTTAGCTAACGGAATTGTTAGGGGAGCTGAGGAAATCCTTCGAGTTGCTAAAACAGAAGAAGATTTACGAATTCAATTCGAAAAACTTTTAGAACCCATAAAAAACGAATTAAATCTTAAATCAAAACCGGAGTATGAGAAACATGTTTATAGTGGTCGTATTGATGCAGTTCATGGGCACCTGATTATCGAATACAAATCTCCTAGAGCCTTTTCTTCAAAAAAGAATGTGGATAGCACTTATGACCAGTTAGTTAGTTATTTAAATGATATAATGAATAAAACAAAAAAAAACTCGCTGATAGGTATTGGTTTTGATGGAGAAAAAATCTTCTTTGTAAAAAACAAAGATGGCAAATGGATTAAAGAACCTGATGCCATTGATAGTTATGAGTTCAATTTAGAGAGTGCAAAAACCTTTTTGATATATTTACGATCTTTATCTCGGCTTCCTCTCACTGCTGAGAAATTAGCCCAGAAGTTCGGTCCTCAGAGCGAACTTGCATCTAAAGTGATTTCGGCATTTGTGAATGCTTTGAAAAATTGGGGAAACCAAACACGTATTCAAACCTTCTTTGATGAATGGAAAAGGATTTTTGGAATTATCTATGGTGAGCAGTTTTCAAACATAGAAAAAGAAACAATCCAGAGAGCTTATAGAGTAAGTTCATCAGTAGATATACAAGAATTAATGTTTTCCATCCATACTTACTTTGCTTTTTTGATGAAGGTATTGGTTGCTGAACTTGTAACAATGCAGGAAACAAAATTTAGTTCCTCCTTGGCAACAAAATTTACTCATCTTTCTGATGATGACTTAAAAAGAGAACTCGAGGACATAGAAAATGGGGGAATCTACGCAAAAAAAGGGATCACTAATTTTTTAGAAGGAGATTTTTTTCGATGGTATTTGGATGCTTTTGACTCAAAAGAATTAAAAGACAATCTAAGAGAAATATTTCGAGCCATTTCTGAATTCGAACCAGCAACAAGTATAATAGAGTCAAGCTATACACGTGACTTACTAAAAAAACTTTATCAATATCTGGTTCCTCAAGAAGTTCGTCATCGTTTGGGAGAATATTACACACCCGATTGGTTAGCAGAATTATTATTAAATGAAATAGGTTATGATGGTGATATGGAGAAAAGATTATTGGATCCTGCATGTGGTTCTGGGACATTTTTAGTTTTGGCTATCCAACGTGCTATCGAATATGGAAGAAAAAAAAAGAAACAAGCAAAAGAAATTGCTGAAAATATATTTAAAAACATCTGGGGATTTGATTTAAATCCCTTAGCCGTTATTGCTTCTCGAACGAATTATTTGTTTGCAATGGGGGATTTACTTCATGAGTTTTTGGATAAAAGTAAAAATATTGAGATTCCTGTGTATCTAACAGATTCAGTTTTAACTCCTACAAGAACTGATGTCAATCTATACGGTGAGTTTTTAGAAATTACGACTTCGGTAGGAAAATTTCAAATTCCCGCAGATTGGATTAGAGACCTTGGGAATTCTCTCAATCGTGCAACTCAAATCATAGAAGCAATGGTAAAAAATCGATTTTCAGTGGATCAAGCTATCGAGAAATTAGAAAAAGAAAAATTGGTTTTTCCACAAAACAGAGAGATCATTAAATCATTTTATAGTCAAATTTTAGAGCTCGATAAACAAAACAAAAATAGTATATGGATGAGGTTTCTCAAGAATGCTTTTGCTCCTGTAATGGCAGGAAAATTTGATTTTGTCGTAGGCAATCCACCATGGATCAGATGGGATTATCTATCTCAGGATTATCGAAAAGCAACAAAACAACTTTGGGTAGATTATCATCTGTTTTCATTAAAAGGATACGAGGTTCGCCTTGGAGGTGGAGTTAAAGATTTTTCTAAGCTTTTTACCTATGTTTCTTCTGATTGTTATTTGAAAGATGGCGCAAAGTTGGCATTTTTGATTACACAAGAAGTTTTTAAAGCGAAAGGTGCAGGTGAAGGTTTTAGAAGGTTTCAGTTGAAAAATGGTAAATTTCTTAAAGTATTAAAAGTTCATGATTTGGTTTCCCTAAAACCCTTCGAAAAAGCCGCCAATAAAACTGCTATGATAGTTTTACAAAAAGGAGAAAAAACCACCTATCCCGTAGAGTATTTTGTTTGGAGTAAGAAAAAAGGAGCTGGTAAAATTTCTCCTGATAAATTATTTAGCGAAGTTGAACCACTTTTAAGAAAAGAAAGATTTAATGCCAAGCCAATTGATTCTAATTTTGGATCATGGCAACATTATTCAGAAAACGATGTTTCTTATAAGATTCAGGGTAAAAATCAATATAAAGCTTATACAGGAGCCAATATTGAACCGTATGGAGTCTTCTTGTTAAAAATTAAAAATGTTTTATCTTCAAACGAGGTTATAATTGAAAATCTACCAGAAGAGGGAAAAGTGAAAATATCAAAATCAATTTATCGAATTGAGCAAGATTTAGTTTATCCAGCTCTTCGAGGTCGTGATATAAAAAGATGGAAAGCACAACCAGAGATATTCGTTCTACTCACTCAGGATCCAACTAAACGTGAACCGTATCCCGAAGATATAATGAAAAAAAACTGTCCTAGAACATACGAATATTTAACAAAATTTAAAGAACTCTTACTTTTAAGAAAATCAAAAGCACTACAAGATTTGGCTAAGAAAACATCATTCTATGCAATCTTGGGAGTTTCAAATCATACGATGAGTAAGTTTAAAGTTGTTTGGAAAAGAATGTCGAATGACATAGTTGCAGCAGTCATTTCTGTAGAAAACACTCCAATTGGATACAAAACCATTATTCCTTTGGGTACTACAGCATTTATTCCGACAGATAACGAAGACGAAGCTCATTACCTTTGCGCTATTCTAAATTCTAAACCCGTGCGGGATTTTATCAAATCCTATTCTTCTGCTGGTCGTGGTTTTGGTTCTCCTTCTGTAATGGAATACGTTGGTATACCTAAGTTTGATTCCCAAAATCCCCTTCACAAAAAGCTTTCTGAAAATTCAAAAAAATGCCACGACTTTAAAAAAACTGATAATGAAAAAGAAATTAAAAACCTCGAAGAAAAAAATGATGAATTAGTAAAAGAACTTTTTGGAATTAAGTAAATAATCACCTCATTCTTTTCATCACAGCTTTTTGTCTAAATTTACTTCATAAACTAACAAATATTGATGAACGATTTTGAGGTAATCCGTCGGTTTCTGTTGATCTGAACTTGAGCTATCTGGCACAATTACGATGATTTCTTTGAGCCACAAATTATCAAATGTCAGGGTATCTACTATCTTTTATCTTTTTAGCAAGGGGTTCTATGTATTTATGCGTCTGTCTTGAGTTTGAATTACTATGAATTCTCCTTTGTTTAGGAATGGTAAATGTAAACTTATGATGTCTTTCATTCTTTTTAAAAAACGACTCAAGGTTTGGAGTTTGGTCAAAAAGAAGTGATTTTATAAAAATCAGTTGGCTTTTTCTTGTGTGGTTTTTTCCGTTGGACTCTTTTTTGAGTTGGTATCAGAGACCAAGTTTATGACGGAATCATCTTTCCCGCTTGAATACCTCGAGATTACGTTTTTGCTTAGGTGTTCTTCGAGATTTTTTCTGGTAATATCCACACGGTGGTAGCCTCAAGATGATCCAATTTTACGCTCAGAGGGAGTTCATTTTCAAAGATTAATAAATACTCATGAGCAAGTAGAAGAAAATTGTGTTTTATGCTGTTTTTATACCAAAAGCCTGTGGCTCTACAGTTATGTTGTTGTTTGATAATAAGTTCTCTTAATCTAAAGCCAGCTTTTAGATAAATATCAATGAACTTGAATCCTAACGGTATTACATGTTTTTTTCTTCGAATATCTCCTATCAAAATGGCACATTGTTTTCAAAAATCTATAGCTTTCTTTTGCAACTTTACGCATTTTATTCAGAAAATCTTCTACATTAAAGATAAATCATCTTCTTTGGAATCCGTATAGCGAATGATATTAGCATAGGGAGGATGAGAACAAATCAACGGAGTTATCTTGCAAAAACGAAAGGTCTCTTGCATCTCCGACGAGAAGTTCTGGTTCATATGCGGTTCTGCACCACAAAAATAATCTATAACTAAATCTCCGGGTTTTGAGTGTTTTATGATTACATTTTGTTTGAAGCTCCAAATTGTAGTTTGTTCTTCTTTGAAGTCTTTTGGAAGTAGTCTTTTTATTTTTTTAGAAGCATTCAATATGCTTATATTGACTCCCTGAGTTTTAGTTATGAGTTGTTCGATGTATTTGAATGAGACTCCATATTTTCTGCCAATTTCGATATTAGTAGTTCCTTTGTTTTTTCTTTTAGAATTCTAGGAATTGCTGCATGTAGTTTTTTTTTCGCTTTTGGTTTCTTTTTGTTGATCATCTATATTCTTTAAGTTTAGGGCGATTTTGGCAAAATCGTTATTGTAGAATGTGAGCATCCCAGTAATTTTTCTATGAGGGCTTTTTAGCATGATTTAGATTTTCGAGTAAAGGAAATGATTTGATAATTTTATGCATTTCTATGAGATAGACTGCTTGAATTTTTTGATAATTACTTAAGAAAAACATCATCAGCTTCTAAAATCAAACTTTTATATTCGTTAAATTAGACTTCCTACTTTTTAAATTTAAAGTTGCTTCAATTTTTTTTCATTATCGTCTTAAGGAGTTGGCTTGCGTTTTTCATGCCCATGCTTGCTGCAACAGCAAATAAACCACCCATCATGGCACCCACGAAGCCTGGAGTTCCAACGTCGGCTCCCGTCAAAAATAAATTTTGTAGGAATGATTTCGGTCCAAGATATTTACTTTTGAATCTTTGAGGAATACAAGGTAATCCATAAATGATTCCTTTGGGATGGAGGGAAAAAAACTCATTTGAAAGAGGTGTGGCGAGTTCGTAATATTCCACGATGTCGGAAAAATTAGGTATGAATTCATTTGCGAAGTTGATCAAAGTATGGGCGATTTGATTCTTTAGATTTTGGTAGTCTTCATCTCGGTTTTTCCATGCTTGGGTTTTCCATTTTTCGAAGAGCTCGTAATCAATAGGAGCAATGATTTCGGCGGTTGGTGAAACTGACATTGGATTTTTGATCGAAGGAAAAGACACGTATATCATTTGAGGTTTTCCGTGAATGAGTTCATTTCGTTGATGAAAGTTTTTGTCGTGATCCCAATCACGATAAATCCAGTAGTTTCGCCCGTTTGTAAAATGGGGGATCTCTTTCAAACCTAAATACAACGATAACATTGATGTGGAATGACTCAAGAAATGTTTAAGTTCACTTTGGATGTTTTGGAGCTCTTTTTGAAGGTTGACATCAAGTTTTTCTTTTGGAAGAAGACGAAGATAGGTATTATATGCACCCACATTGGAAATGATCATGTCTGCAAAGAACTCTTTTTTTTCTTTTACGTGATCTCCTTGGAGCAAAGAAACTTCAACCCCAATTGCTTTTTGGTTTTCAATCAGGATTTTATCAACTCGATGGGACAACAAAACATCTCCTTGATTTTTCTTTATTGATGGGAGAATGCTTTTGGCAATCATGCTGGCACCACCATTCGGATACCATCCACCTTCAAGATAATGAACATCGATCAAAGCATGAATCAAAAAAGCACTATAAGAAGGAGGTAGTCCATAATTTCCCCATCTTGAGACCAGAAGGTTTTTTAGTCGTTCATCTCGAAAGCGATAATCCAAATATTCTTTTGTTGTAATCAAGGCATGCTTTGAAAAACTCAGTGGAGAAGGTAGAGAATCAAGAGGCTTTGGTAAAGACTTCCATGTGATGTGATAACCGAACCATTTGTTCATTTTTTCTATGTCATTGAAGTATTCTGAGATGTTGTCTTTTTCTTTTGGGAAAGCTTCCATCAAGGTTTGCTGGTAAATTTCTTTTTTGCCATGAACCTCAAATCGAAAGTTTGGATAGACGAATTCTTCAAAAGGTTCTATCATTTTATTCCATTGCAAGTTTCCATCCGTAAGGAAATCAATGATCTTTCTTGGCAAAGAATCAGAATCCATTTGTCCGATGTAATGAATGCCCACGTCCCATTCCCAGTCTTTGCGTTTAAAAATATGAGTAAAGCCTCCGGGCTTGAAGTGTTGTTCGAGCACGAGGACGCGTTTTCCAAAAAGTTTAGATAGTAGAGACGCTGATGTCAAACCGCCAATTCCAGAACCAATAACAATCACATCGAATTGATTGTCCATAGAAACAAAGTTTTTGAGTAATTTTCGGGATCAAGATTTTGTCTTGAATTCAATATATTTTTTGGTAATACCCGTATGACGTATGAGAACAAATTTTGATTGCCTCAGAAAAAGCCTATTAAAAATAAGACCATGCCTACATACACATATCGTTGTAAGAGATGTGGTCATCAATACGATAAGCTCCAAAGTATCAAAGCAATGCCAGATACGACATGCCCTTCGTGTGGAGGAGAAGTGGAAAGATTGATTGGGACGGGAGCTGGGATAGTGTTTAAAGGGAGTGGATTTTATATGACGGATTATAAAAAATCAAAAGAAAGTTCCACTCAAACTGAATGACGGTTTTTTCGTAGTCTTAGTCTGATCTCTCGAGCTCTTTTCCGATTGAGTTCTAAGATACGTTTTTGTTTTTCAATTTCTTCTTCTGAAAAATAAGATAAAAACATTTTTCTTTGGAGTTTTTCAGGGAGAACATACCAACTAGCATTCGAGCTGACATAGATTTCTTGTTCTTGTGTTTCTTTGTTTGGGATGTAAATGATACCACGAGTATAGAGCCTTCTTTTTCGAACGGCTGTAAGCCAAGCTCGGATTCTGATAGGAACATTAAGAGGCACCGCTTTATGATATTTGATGTGGAGGCTTTCGGTCATAACCACGTGCCCCACATGAAAACACAAACAACCTTGAGCTTCATCAAGCAAGGTGGCTAAGATCCCTCCATGAGCATAATTGGGAGCCCCCCCGTATTCTTTACGGATTACGTAATCAAAATGAACCTCACCAAATTCTTCATCGAAAAGAAAACTTGCCCTCAAGGAAAAAGGATTTTCGGTTCCACAACCAAAGCAAAAAGAATCATGCCAATCTTGACCCACTTTACTTGGAGAAACATCAAAAATAGTTTTTACGGAATCCATAGAGACAAATAAATATGATTGATAAATCAATCAATTTCAAAATCTCTGATTTTTAATAATTGACTGAAAAATCAATTTTTTATATTGTAATTTTATGATACCCGAGAATGCAATTTTGATAACTTTTTCCTATTCTTCTTTTATTCGTTCCGTGCATCAAGGTAGAGAAGAAAGTTTAAAGGCTTTCTTCGATGAAGATAAAAAAAAATTTTATTTCGAATTTTCACCTGGGAAAGAAATGGAAGGTCCCCCTAATCACGTTCATGGTGGGTATTTAGCGAGCATTTTGGATGAAGCAATGGGAGCTGTTATGTTTTTATCTGGATATGTTGGTTTGACTCATCACTTTGAGATTCTATACAAAAAGCCCGTGTCTTTATACCAAACCCATTATATTGTGTCATGGATTGAGAAAGTAGAAAGAAGAAAGATTTTTATCGAAGCAAATGTGTTTTCGAAAGACGTGATTTACACAAAAGCAAAAGGAATTTTCTTTCAATTTGATTTTCATAAATTAGGATTAGATAACTATTATCAAAAGATAATTCGATATCAAGAAATTCGAAAACAAGGATACAGTGTTTCAGAAACTTTAGAAATTCTTAAAAAAGAATTCAAGAATTAGACACGTTGTTTCATAGTTTTATGACAGATTGGTGTTTGAATTTTTTTTAGATGAATGCGATTTTGTATAATTTTCTTTTAAGAATTTTATCATGAAATTGATTTTTGTTTGATTTTCTAAAAATAGTATTTTTTTTTATCATACACAAACAAAATACTGAATTCTCAAAAGGAGAGTGTGTATGTATGATACAGTATACAAAGCGCCTGAAGAATTCATAAAAAGAGCAAATATCACCAAAGAACAATATGAGGAAATGTATAAGCGTTCCATTGAAGATCCTGAGGGGTTCTGGGCAGAATTAGCGGAAAAACGTATCACCTGGTTCAAGAAGTGGGATAAGGTTTTAGAACATGATTTTGCAAACGCTAAGGTCAAGTGGTTCATCGGCGGTAAATTGAATGTCTCTTATAACTGCATTGATAGACATCTCAATTCTCCAACAAAAAATAAGGCAGCTCTAATCTGGGTAGGAGACAAACCAGGGGATGAAAAAACTTTAACCTATCAGCAATTACATCGAGAGGTTCAGATATACGCAAATGTATTAAAAAAATTTGGTATCAAAAAAGGTGATCGTGTATTGATTTATCTTCCCATGATTTTGGAACTCCCCATTTTTATGTTGGCATGTGCAAGAATAGGGGCAATTCATTCCGTAGTGTTTGGTGGTTTCTCAGCTGACTCTTTACAATCAAGAATAGAAGATGCAAAGCCTTCTTTGATTATTACTTCTGATGCTGGTTATCGTGGTGGAAAAATCATCGACATGAAGAAAAATGTGGATGAGGCATTGAGAAAATCCTCTCATAAAGTTGATCACGTAATTGTAGTTGAAAGGGTAGGAAAAGGACACTACACGCATTGGGTTGAAGGAAGGGATCATCACTTACATGATATCCTTGCTGGTGATATTCCTAAGGAGTGTCCACCAGAAGAAATGGATTCAGAAGATCCTTTGTTTATTTTGTACACTTCTGGTTCAACAGGAAAACCCAAAGGAGTAATGCATACTACCGCAGGTTATCTTTTAGGTGTTAATACAACTTTTTATTATGTGTTTGATCATAAGCCAGAAGATACTTACTGGTGTACAGCGGACATTGGATGGATCACAGGTCATAGCTATATAGTGTATGGTCCTTTGTCCAATGGTGCAACGAGTATCATGTTCGAAGGTGTGCCAACTTATCCTGATCCCGGCAGATATTGGGAAGTAGTAGATCGATACCAAGTGAATGTTTTCTACACAGCACCAACAGCCATTCGAGCCTTGATGAAAGAAGGTGTTCAATGGGTTCAAAAATACAACCTTGATTCTTTACGTTTGTTAGGTAGTGTAGGGGAGCCGATCAACCCTGAAGCTTGGGAATGGTACTATGAAAACGTTGGAAAAGGAAGATGTCCAATTGTCGATACTTGGTGGCAAACAGAAACAGGAGCAATCATGATTACTCCATTGCCTGGTGCGATTGATATGATACCCGGTTCAGCAACAAAACCCTTCTTTGGAGTTCAACCAGTTCTTGTCGACAATGAAGGAAAAGAGATCACAGAAATGGAAGCCAGTGGAAATCTTTGCATCAAGTTCCCATGGCCATCAATGATGAGAGGAGTTTATGGTGATCCTGATCGATTCTATAATACTTATTTTACTCAGTATAAAGGTTATTATTTCACTGGTGATGGAGCTAAACGCACAAAGGACGGATATTATATCATCACTGGTAGAGTGGACGATGTTTTGAATGTCTCTGGTCATAGAATTGGAACTGCAGAGATTGAAAGTGCCTTGGTTGAACATCCTGCTGTCGCTGAAGCTGCCGTAGTGGGTTTTCCTCATGAGATCAAAGGTCAAGGTATCTATGCTTATGTAACTCTAAAAGTCGGTTATCAACCCAATGATGAGCTTAAAAAAGAATTAATTGATATAGTAGCTGAGAAAATTGGAAAAATAGCAAGACCAGATGTTATCCAGTGGGCGCCTGGACTTCCCAAAACTCGCTCAGGAAAAATCATGCGAAGAATCTTGAGAAAGATTGCCGAAGGAGTTTTCACAGACTTGGGTGATACAAGCACCTTAGCTGATCCTTCTGTTGTCGATATTTTGATTGAAGACAAAAAACGTTTCCATACATTTTAATTTCTTTCGAAACCCCCTTCCTGGGGGTTTCTATAATGACTCCGAAACGAATAGTCTGCCTCACAGAAGAATACGTCGAATTCTTGTATTTATTAGGAGAGGAGGATAGAATTGTTGGAATCTCATCCTACGTAAAACGTCCTTCCAACGCCATCAAAGAAAAACCCATCGTGTCTTCTTTTGTAAAAGTCAATGTGGAAAAAATCAATCAATTAAAGCCTGATTTGATTTTGGGGTTTTCGGATCTTCAAGCAGAGGTGGCAAAAGAACTAATACAGAATCATCATCATGTATTTATAGCCAATCCAAGAAGTATTGAAGATATCTTTCAAATTCTTTATTGGTTAGGATTGCTAATAGATCAAAAAGAAAAAACCGAAACTCTAATCCAAAGATGGAAAAACAAGTTAGAGTTTTACGCACAAGAAGCTAAAAAATTCCCAACAAAACACAAAGTGTTCTTTATGGAATGGGACGAACCCATCATAAGCGGAATAACTTGGGTAGAAGAACTATTAGAAATATTGAATACGCAACCACTATTTCCGGAATTGAAAACTAAAAAGAGTGCGAAGGAGCGAATTGTTCCAAAAGAAGAAATCCTTGCAAGAAATCCAGATGTAATTATTAACTGTTGGTGTGGGAAGAAAACAAATTTCGATTGGGTCAAAGAAAATTTTTCTTCTACTAATGCTGTGAAGAATCAGCGTATTTATGAAATTGAACCAGAGGTTATCCTTCAACCTGGTCCAGCACTTTTCGAAGAAGGTGTTGATAAATTATTCGAATTAATTTATAAAAATTAAACTATTTTGAATTTATAAATTCTTTTAAATAAAAGATCACAACTCCTGGATCTTCTTCTTGAGGAAGATGCCCGACCTCAGGAAGTATTACCAATTGAGCTCTGGGAAGGTTTTGATAAAAAAGATAAGCATGTTCCAATGGTATCCAACGATCATGTTCACCCCAAATGATCAATACGGGAATTTGGATTTTTTGTAGTGAGTCCAGAGATATGGGTTGATAAGAACTCAAGAACAAACCTATATGAGCCTCATATCCATTTTTTGTGCGAAGTGGAAGTGTGTATAAATCAATCTTTCTTTTGTCAACTTTGGTTTTATCATAAAAAGCATCAGATAAAAAAAATTTGATGCTATATCGATTGCGAAACAAGAAATTTGTGGAGCGAAGCAAAACTACCATAGGGTATTTAATGATTTTGGGAGCATCAAAACCTTCAATCAATCCAGCACTGCAAATCAAAACAAGTTTGCTGACTTTTTCTGGATGATTGAGGGTATAACGAAGAGAAATCTCACCCCCCATGGAGTTCCCTACAAGAATCACTTTATCGAAATGATAGAACTCCAAAAGAGAATGGATTTGATCTACGTAAAGTTTTCTATCATAAGTTATATTGGGTTTATCAGAGAAACCAAAACCTAAAAGGTCTATAGCAACCATCGGATTTGATAGCTGAGTATCGGAAAAGATGAGTTCCCATGTGTGAACGTTGCTTGAGAACCCATGGATAAATACAATCGGTGTGAGATGAGAATTCTGGCTATTTTTTTCTATCACAAAAACTTGATGGTTCAATAAAGAAATGAATTTTCCCTGAGGGAAATATTGCTTTGCTAACTTTGCCTCTTCATAGGTTTTACAACCTCCGATGATAGTTATCGTCAAAATCAAAAATGAATATCGTAAAGTCATGGTTGGTAGGTCAAAAGGATATTTTATCAGAAATAAACAAAATCAAAAAAGAACTTATGAAAAGTTATTTTCATGAGTCATGTTTTTGTTGTTATAAAACTGGATTTTTTTTGAACTCTTTGCTTTTTAAAAAAAGTTCATAGGCTCCTCTTTTTGAGATGTTAGGGATAGTTTGGATGGCTTTCCATCCTAAGTATTGGATTTCTATCGGATGTGTTAATCCGTGAATGCTGCGTTCTTCCCAACCCGTAATTACTACATCGATGGGGGTTTTGCTTTCAAATGCTTTTTTTGCTTTTTGATCATCTTTGGGGATTTTTACGGTGATGGGGTAAGAACCCAGCTGACGTCCAAAATAATACCCAGCATTTTCGTATTCTAAAATCACTTCTCGAAGAATAGTGTTTTTGGGGAAGTTTTGTTTGAGGAAATAATGATCAATTTCCTTTCGGATCTTATCTCGATAAAACAAAAAGCGATTATGAAGTTTTTCTATTTTTTTATAGGATTGATTGTTTTTATAATAACGATAGAGCTTTGTTTTTCGATAAATCATCACTTGTCGGATGTTGATCCTTCGTAAAAGTAATCCACGTTCTTTGATTTTTAACAAAAACCGATAATTCAATTCGAACGTTTTTTCGGTTTCTCCCATGAGTCCGTGAATGAAGTTCAAACCCGGTAGCAAAATGGGAAGACCATCTTTTCTTTGAGCTCCATATTCATTAATGATTTCTATGGCTTTGATGGCTTCTTCTTCGTTGCATTTTAAGTCATTTTGTTGGATGACTACGGGATCGATCGACTCAATCCCCATTGCTGCGGTATCTCCTGGGGTGTTATAAGTAGTGATGATTTTCGAGATTTCTCTTGATTCTTCTGGGAATGTGCTGAGAAGTCCAGGATTTACGTTATCAAGATGGAGAACCTTCAGATCGGGAGCTTGTCTTCGGATCCCTTCGTAAAGCTTCCGGATACTTTCAGGATTAGGTCTTGGAAAAGTATTCTTGAATTCTTTTTGATCCGGCAGATAAGTATAAATATCAGCTTGACGTCCCAAACGAAAATAGCGATTTCCGAAGTGATAGAGAGCACCAACTTCTTCTAAAATCCCTTCTACAGAACGAAATTGGGGTTTTCCGTAAAAAGCCTCCGTGCAAAAAGAACAAAATCGTTCTCTCGTGCATCCCCGATATGTTTCGAGCTCTATCATCAAGTATGGATAATTTGGATGTTTAGTCGTCAAAAAAGCTCCATGTTTGGCATATCGATCCACATCAGAAAAGTTTCTTTGCAAAGTAAAGAAAGGATACTTGTCTTGAAGAAGTGTTTTGTTTTGATTTCGGCTTTTTGCATAGAGTTCTGCGTATTTTTCGATGTCTCCTAAAATCAAAATTCCGCCTTTTTCGATGATGTTTTTTTGGATTTCTGGATTTGCGAAGCGAATAGGACCACCTATAATCACTTTGCTTTTAGGATCATGTTTTTTTTGGATATCTAAAAATTCTAAGATTTCTTTGACAGTTCCAATCTTTCCTCCTAAATATTTGCCTGGGACGGTGGTTCCTGCAATCAAGAATACAACTTCGTATTCTTTGGTTAGGATTTTATTTTGAGCTCTCCATTGATCTACGGTTAAATAATCAATCTTATCTTCTTGGATTCCTTCTGAAACCAATGCTCCTGCTACGTATCGACAGTAGGGCGATAAGTAGGGAGGAACACCAAAACACGCAGGTTCATCTACATAAAAATCCAAAATCAAAATCATGTTTAAGCCTCTTACTAATAGAATTTGTTTCTTTACAAGAAAAAATACAAAAAAAGTTTAACTACTTCATATCAATCTCAATTTTTAAAAAAATGAACCTGAAGACTTTCTTTTTCTTGGTTTTGGGATTGTTGCTATCAAAAGTTTCCTTTTCTCAGACCATCACAAAGGCACCAGCAAAAAGCCTAACAGCACCAACAAAAATAGAAAAACCCCAACAGCTCCTAAAAGAAAATCAAAAGTTCAAACTCATCATAGAAAATATTGATTCAACAAAGTGGATACAAGGAGAAGAACAACAAGAAAATGTAATCCGAATTTTCGGAAGAGTAAAAGTAATACTACAAACTGGCTTTTTTTATGCGGATGAAGTCATCATTGATACCCAACGAAAAGAATTGTTTGCTTATGGAAACATAGAATACCACGAAGAAAATGCTTATGTAAAAGTAGAAAAAATCATTTATGACTATGAACACCACTATGGGATTTTATACAACGGAAATGGATATAAGGATCCAGTTTATTTTGTGGGACTTTTTGTTCGAGGTTTAGGAGAGAATCGCTTTGAAATCAGTGATGCCTTTTTTACTTCTTGTATGCAGGAAAAACCTCACACTCACTTTACGGCAAGAAAGATTTATTTGCTCGAGAATAACGAAATCATTGCTTTAGGAGTTTGGTATTATGTAGGAGGGGTCCCTTTAATTCCCTTGCCTTTTTATTATTCTAACCCCTGGGGAACAGGTATCATCACACAATTAGGTTATAGTAATGTGTCAGGTTATTTTTTACACAATACTTATCAGTTTAGCATACCCAGATTGTACTTGTCGAATTTTCTTCCGTTAGCTTATCGAATCAAGCTTGATTATTATGAAAAAAGAGGGTTGTTTTTTGGAACGGAATTTTATCGTTTTTCCCCCACGTTAAGTTATATCTTGGATTTGGGTTATGCTGAGTATAAACGATATGAATTTCAGTTGGATGTTCGAGAAAAGGATTATTTGCGGGTTACTAATCGAATCCAACAAAAAGACGGCACTTTTGCAGAAGAAAAATATAAATGGACCAAGGTATTTTCTATCCTTACCTTCAATCAACAAAATCCAGAGAAAAATCGGGTCCAAAAACTCACCCTTCGGATTTTGAATTATTCCCATCGTTTGTTTGAGTATGAGTTTGGAGGGAGATTCCTACCCACAACCACACTTCCAGCTCTCTATACTGTAGCAGAGCCGAATAGAGGTATCATTCAAAATCAAACTGAATATGCCTTATACTACAATGACAAGATTGACGATTTGACTGTGAACTTTCAAGCATCGAGGGTAAAGATTTGGAGGGAGAGTTCGAATTTTCCCGACTCAAAGTTCATACCCGCAAATGACGTGATACCCAATCTGGAAATCCAGAAAAACGTTTTTTTGGGCTATTGGCTTTCTTTGCCATTTTACTGGAACAATGTCTTTCAACACACCACAAGTAAAGTTTACACGGATGGAAAACCTTATTATACCAACTATTTCAATAAATTAGAAACAAGCTTTAGAACCACGATTTCTTTTTATCCCTATTTTTCGTATTCACCCACCGTAGGTTATGGTGGTCAAAAATACTCTCCTTACAAAGAAAATATTTCTGAAGATGCTTATCGATCGTTGCAAATTTATTCTCGTAAACAATCTTATGAGTATTATTATACAAACCAGATTCTCACCCTTGGTCCGAGTTCATTTTTTTTGGAATTAAATCATACCCGGAAGTTGAGTTTAAGAGAAGAATTAAGAGATCGAGGGGTAATCACGCAAGGGGAGTATAACGATCGAGAGAAAATCAACGAAACTTTGGTTCGATGGAGTATGAATCCTTGGGAGTTTTTTTCTCTTTCTATTGAAAGCATTTATAATCACAAAAAGTTTGAGTATCCCATCCGGAATGAAGAACGTTGGACCTATCCTGTTGCAAAAGCCGAGATTTTTATTAATTTTTTGAATCCTTTTAAACCCTCTCAATTTCATTTGCTCAGCAAAAAAAGAATTGTTGTGTCGGAATTGAAAATCTCAAATGATTATGTTTATGATCATTTGAGAAAAAAAGATCATTCCAATCTTTTGGGGATTTCTTATTACATTTCGAATTTCGATTTGTTTTTTCTCAGGAGGCTTCGGTATTTTGAAGCAGGATTTTATTGGTATCATGTATATCAACAGCCGGCGTTGGATCAAATGCGATTTTTATCTCGGCTTGATCTTCAAATCACAAAACAGATATTTTTCGAAATGGAGTTGGAGTCTCGACTCACTAAACCCACAAAATACATCCAAAGAACTCAAGAATGTCGGTTCGTTGATGGTCAAATCAAGTGTATCCCTGCTAAATGGATTCCTGAGTCAGAAAAAAGTAGAACCTTTTGGCAGGATATCCTTGAGTCCACAGGGCTTTACGAGAAGGAAAAAAGACAAAACGCAGCTTTCAACATAGGGTATTTTCAAGGGACTTTGATTTTTGATTTGCATGATTGGGAATTTCGTTTGGGGTATGAGCTCCAACAGAAAAGCATCCTTGCAGGAGTGAACTCCGTAAGTGTTGTTCATTTTTATGATAATATTGTCTTTTTTAGTTTCAATTTCGTGAAGTTTGATGTGGGAGGTTTAGCCCAAAGACCGAGTCGCTTTATCGTAGATCGAAGAAAAGTTAATCCCTTTGATATCGCAAAAACAAGTTTTTATACAAGGTGACTTTGTAAGTTTGATTTCTAAGAAGCTAACATACCTTCTTTTCGTTGGATATTTTCCATGATTTCTCGAGAACGATCCACAATGTAAGGTATTGCCTTTTCTTCTTCTTGATGGAGGAATTCTTCGGGCATAATGGGTTTGGAAAAAACTACTTTTACTTTTTTGTATTGAGTCCGCAAAGGAAGTCTTACGATCTCTTCAGGAAGTCCCATCATTTGTCGAATGGCTGGTGGAAGCGGAATAGATGTGATTTCTTCTTCAATGGGGATAATCACAAATGGAATGATGGGAACTCTGGCTTTGTAAGCAAAAACAGCAAATCCATCATGAAACCTCACCATGGGAGCTGAGAAATCATTTTGCACCATATAATCATGACCTTCAGGGAAAATCCCTAAAACTTCTCCTTTTCTAAGAACAGTCATGACTCTTTTAATGGAACTAATGCTGATATTACCATTTATGTCCATAGGGATCACACCTGTGTTTTGAATCAAAGCATCAAAAACAGGGATTTTTTTTGTGTATTCAGCCGCAATCCAAGAAATGTAGTAAGGCACAACGGAAGCAACGATAAAAGGGTCCATGTCCGATCGATGGTTGCCAATGATGATTCTTCCTCCTTTTGGAGGAATGTTTTCTACACCTTCGTGTTTGATATCCACAATAATGTTCAAAATAGGACTCAGAAGAATCTTTAGACTTTGAAACACATCTTTTTCTGAAAGCTTAATTAAATCCATGATTCGTTCTGCCATAAGAAAAGCATAAGCACGCTTATTAAAATGTCAATAGGAAAGTTTTCATTTCTTAGAACTCTCTTGTATAATGATGGGTTAATTTTGATAATTTCTTGGTTTTCAGGTTTTCAAAATGAAATTGACTTTTCAGTCAATATTGCGTTTCTTTATTCCAAAGGTAATTCGGTCATGAAGGATGTTTATATCATTGATGCTGTTAGAACACCAAGAGGAAAGGGGAAAAAGCGTGGAGCACTTGCCCATATCCATCCTGTGGATTTAGCGTCATATTGTATTAAGGGGATTGTAGAACGAAATCCTGTTGATCCTGAAGCCATAGATGATGTGATTTTGGGTTGTGTAACTCAAGTAGGGGAGCAAGGAGCTTGCATTGCAAGGAATGCGGTTTTGGCATCGGGGTTACCCATCCATGTCCCAGGATATACTTTGAATCGATTTTGTGGTTCTGGATTGCAAGCGGTTCAAAATGCGTCTGCTATGATTGGTTCTGGCATGATGGATTTGGTGATTGCTGGTGGTGTTGAATCCATGAGTAGAGTAAAGATGGGGCAAGACATTGAAGGCTATGATCTTTATGTCGGGAACGAGACATTAAAAAACCGCTTTCATTTGGTTCCACAAGGTATCTCAGCGGATTTAATAGCTACGATATATCACATCACCAGAGAAGAAGCGGATCGTTTCGCCGAGGAAAGTCAAAAGCGAGCTCACCATGCAATACAAAATGGGTACTTCAAAAAAAGTATCCTTCCTGTTCCTGCTGTAAATGGCGGTTTTGTAGAGTACGATGAACATCCAAGGATTGAAAATACCTTTGAGTTTCTTTCTTCTTTACCTTTAGCTTTCAAAACCTTTGGAGAAAAAGAGTTTGATGCTATTGCTTTGAAGGCTTACCCTCAAGTGGAAAAAATCCATCACATCCATACCTTAGGGAACTCTTCTGGTGTTGTGGATGGAGCTGGCGTTGTTTTGCTAGCAAGCGAAGAAGCAGTTAAAACCTTTCAACTCAAGCCTCGAGCAAGGATCGTAGCAAATGCCGTAGTGGGAACTGAACCTACCATCATGCTTACAGGACCCGTGCCAGCAAGCAGAAAAGTTTTAAAAAAAGCAAACTTAAAAATCGAAGATATTGATCTTTGGGAAATCAACGAAGCTTTTGCGGCAGTTGTGATTTACATCATGAGAGAATTACAAATCCCTCATGAGATTGTCAACGTTAATGGAGGGGCTATTGCTTTAGGGCATCCCTTGGGTGCAACAGGAGCAATTCTTCTGGGAACTTTGTTGGATGAATTGGAACGAAGAAATAAACGCTATGGTTTAGTTACTTTGTGTATAGGTGGTGGGATGGGAATAGCTACCATCATCGAAAAATTGTGATTTTGTTGTTTTTTTATTCTTGACTAAAAAGTTTCAACAATAACTATTCCAAAGATGTTTGGGCATTACAAGGTATTGGCGAGGCGTTATCGACCCCAAAGATTTCAGGAAGTGGTGGAACAAACTCATACCATCACTGCCATCGAAAATGCCATCAAAGAAAATCGATTGGGTTCAGCTTATTTGTTTTACGGACCAAGAGGTGTAGGCAAAACTACCATTGCGAGGATTTTAGCGAAACGTGTGAATTGCCTCAATCCCCAAGGAGTAGAACCTTGCAATGAATGTGAGTCTTGCAAGGAAATCACCCAAGGAAATTCTATGGATGTGATTGAAATTGATGCGGCATCAAACCGAAGAATTGAAGATGTCCGAGAATTACGAGAAAACGTAAAGTTCAAACCTATCTTGGGAAAGAAAAAGGTTTATATTGTCGATGAGGTCCACATGCTCACAAAAGAGTCATTTAATGCCTTGTTGAAAACTTTAGAAGAACCACCAGAACACATTCTTTTTATTTTGGCAACCACAGAGATCAATAAAATCCCAGAGACAATTCTTTCAAGATGCCAAATTTTTACTTTCAAAAAAGTTCCCTTGTTAAAGTTGCAAAAGTATTTAGAAGAGATAGCGCAGAAAGAAAAGCTCAAGGTTGAAAAAGAAGCTCTGTTTTTGATCGCAAAAAAGGGAGACGGCTCAGTCCGAGATAGTCTGTCTTTTTTTGAGCAAGTGATTTCTTATTGTGATGGTGAAATCACCGCTAGCAAAGTTCGAGAGTTAATGGGAAGTTTTCATTTGGATGTGTTTTTGGATTTGTTAAAACGACTTTTTTCGGAAACCTCTCCTGATGAGCTCCTACGTCCTGTTGTTGAAATCTTTAATGAAGGAGGGGATTTAGAGAGATTTTTATGGGAATTTTTGGAGTTTCTTCGAGTTGCGATTTTGATTCAAAAAGGGGTTTCAGATAGGGATCTACTGGGGCTTCTTGGAGAAGAAATCGAAAAAATCAAGCAAGTCGTAAAGGAAATTCCCTTTGAAAAACTTTCTGCGGTTTTTGAAGAAATTTATCAAACCCGTTCTAAATCCTACTATTTGAGAATCAAGAATACTTTTGAAGCTCGGATTCTCATGGAGGTGGTGCTTCTCAAACTTTATGATAAACTCCATAAAAAAAGTTTGGAAGAAATCCTTCACGACATTAACCAATTAACCAAAGCTATTGAAGGAAAAGACATTTCCGAAGAAGCACTTTTTACGAAAGAATTGAATGAAGAATTAAAAAAAAAATCCCTGATCCAAAAACCATAAAATCAAAAGAAATCCACTCAACTCCAAACGAAATAAAAGAAAACTCTAAATCACAGGAAAACCCTTCAAAATCAAATCTAAACTTTCTAAAAGAAGATTTATCAAAACCAACGAAAAAGAAATCTTTTGAACTAGAAACCGCCATTCAAAATAGTTTTTATGGTTCTTATGTGAATGAAGATGAAGTTCCGAAGCTTCCTGATGATTAATAAAGATATTTCGGAATGATTTTTGAGTCTTTCAGATGAGAGGGAAACAAGACAACAAATTTCTTTCCGGTTTTTCGAAACTCCTTTCGAAGTTCTTTTGAAGTTTGCAGGTAGGTTTCGTATTCTTCTTCTCGACGAAGTAGGATTTTCTCCCAAAAGATGAAGTGAGAATCAATAAATTCTTGCCGTATGTCTTTATATCGTTGGGTCAAGGGACATTTGACCTTTCCCGTTTTTTCATCTTTTTCTGTAAAAGCTTTGATGAACGTCAAACCCACAAACACTCCACGTCTATCTAAATAAGGTTCTAAAGGGAAGGTTCGACAAGAGATGCTTCGTTGACTTCGAATACAATGTAAATGTCCTTTGCATTCACAAAAGATTTGATCTTTGGTTTCTTGTTTTTTTAATTTGTGATCTTCTTTGGTTTTGGGATACCATTTTTTCCATTGATCCCCAATAGAACGAAGATAATCATATTCTGCTTTATACAACAGAGGAACGGCATTATCCGTAGAGCAACAATACGGAACCCCTTGATTATAGGGTTTGCACAACTCTCCGCAATCATAATCAGTGATTTCTTCTTCCAAAAGAGAATAATAATATTTGATTTCTTCAATGGTCAGAGAAATATCAAGCTTCGGCATGGATTTAAAAACAAAAAAATATCAAACGCCCATTTAGAAAAGTAAAAACAAAAAAAAATGCTTAATTCGAATCGCCTGCATTTTGTATATTGCATCCCAAGATTAATGATTTTTCGTAATGATTTAAGTTTTAAGATTTAATTCCACACTTCCATTCTTGATTGTGAGGGCATATTGCTTTTCAGGATCATATTCTCCTTTTAGGATAACTCTTGCCAAGTAGTTGCCGATTTCTTTTTGGATTAAGCGCTTAAGTGGTCTTGCACCGAACTGAGGGTCATATCCTCGTTTTGTGAGCCAATCTAAAAGCTCTTTTGTATAATGTAGATTTAGTCCTTTTTCTTTCGATCGTTGGAACAAAAGTTGGAGTTGGATTTTGACAATTTCATATAAAACTTCTTCTGTGATGGGATTGAAAAGTATGATTTCGTCGATTCGGTTGAGGAACTCAGGTCGGAAGAATCGTAGTAAATCCTGATGCACGAGGCGTTCTTTTTCTTCTCCCGTCAGGCTAAGATCCATCAAGTAATGGCTTCCAATGTTGGATGTCATAATGATGAGGGTATTTTTGAAATCCACTGTTCGTCCTTTGGAGTCCGTGAGTCTTCCATCATCAAAGATTTGCAGAAAGATATTGAAGACGTCAGGATGTGCTTTTTCAACTTCATCAAAAAGAATCACCTGATAAGGTCTTCTTCGAACGGCTTCGGTGAGTTGTCCTCCTTCTTCATAACCCACATAACCTGGCGGAGCTCCAATCAGTCTTGCCACAGCATGTTTTTCCATGTACTCTGACATATCAAAGCGAAGAAGGGCTTGTTCATCATCGAAAAGAAATCTTGCTAAAGCTTTAGCTGTTTCGGTTTTCCCAACTCCTGTGGGTCCTAAAAATAAAAACACTCCCATAGGGCGATTGGGTTCTGATAATCCGGATCGATTTCGTAAAATAGCTTCGGATACAGCTTTTAAAGCATGATCTTGTCCAATCACTTGTTTTCTTAAATCATCGAACATGTTTAAGAGTTTTTCTTTTTCGGTTTGGAGCATCTTGGCAACGGGAATACCCGTCCATCGGCTAACAATCAGAGCTATATCTTCTTCCGTGATTTCTTCTTTTAAGTAACGTTTTTCTGCGGACTCAATTTGTTTTTCCAAGTTCTGGAGTTGTTGTTCTAAGGCTACAATTTGACCATATCGTATTTCTGCGACTTTGTTGTAATTTCCCACCCTTTCGTATTCTTTTTCTTTGATGCGCAGTTGATCGATTTGTTCACGGATCGCTTTGGCTTTCTCCACAATTTCTCTTTCACTTTCCCATATCCCTTTTTTGTAGCGAAACTCATCTTCTAGGTTTACCAATTCTTGTTCTAATTCTTGAAGTCGTTGTTGAGAGGCTTTGTCTTTTTCTCTTTTTAGAGCTTCCCTTTCAATTTTTAGTGATTGGATTTTTTTCGAAATCACATCCAATTCTTCGGGTAAAGAATCTAATTCGATCCTCATTTTGCTCATGGCTTCATCTATCAAGTCCACGGCTTTGTCTGGTAAGAATCGATCTCGTATATATCGGTCTGAGAGTTTTGCTGCAGCGATTATTGCACCATCCGTTAATCGGATTCCATGATGAAGTTCATATCGACTTTTGAGACCTCTCAGGATGATGATTGTTTCTTCTACAGTAGGTTCTTTCACATAAACTGGTTGAAAGCGTCGTTCTAATGCTAAATCTTTTTCGATGTATTTTTGGTATTCTTTGAGGGTAGTAGCTCCAATGCAGCGTAGTTCACCTCTTGCCAATGCTGGTTTGATCATGTTGGCTGCATCTAAAGAACCTTCAGCAGCACCAGCTCCCACAATCGTGTGAATCTCGTCGATAAAAAGAATGATCTTTCCGTCTGAGCGGATCACTTCATCTAAAAGAGCTTTCAATCGATCTTCGAATTCACCACGATACTTGGCACCTGCAATCATACTTCCTAAATCCAACGCCCAGATTTCTTTATCTTGTAGGGTTTCGGGAACCTCACCTGCTACAATCTTACCTGCAAGTCCTTCGACAATCGCAGTCTTTCCAACACCAGGTTCCCCTATCAAAACAGGATTATTTTTGGTTCTTCGAGAAAGAACTTGCATGATCCTTCGAATCTCTTCATCCCTTCCAATCACAGGATCCAACTTTCCTTTTCGTGCCAAATCATTTAGATTTCTTGCAAATTTCGAAAGGGAGTCCATGCTATCTTCGGGATTATCAGAGGTGATGGGTTTATCACCTCGTAGTTCTTTGATAATGTTTTTGATGTTGTCTGCTGTAAGACCAATGTTTTCTAAGTCTCTGCTGTGTTTGTATCGGTTCTCAATGTAAGCAAGGATGATGTGATCTGTGGAAAGATATAAGTCGCCTTTGCTTTGCATGATTTTTTCTGCTTTTTGTAATAGTTGAACAAAAGAGGATGAAGGTCTTGCTTCGTAATCTCCTTCTACTTTTGGAAGGGATTGGATTGAGGTTTCGAAAATTTTTAACACTTGGTTTTTTTGAAGATTCAATTTAGATAAGAGCATTTCTCCTATGCCATTTTTTTGATTAAAAATCTCATACATTAAATGCTCTGGTGTGACTTCGGAATGGTGATAGTCTTCTGCTAATTTTTTGGAGTTTTGGATTGCTTGTGCTGTCATGGTTGTGATTTTATCTAATTTCATAAACGTCTCCTGAAATTTATTTTAAAAAATTTATAAAAGCATTTGCTAAAATTAAATCATAAAATTTACTTAATATTTATACCTTCATAAATTTTGAGATTGATAATCAATATAAGCTAATATTTATTTATTATAAATTGCAATAAAAATTAATCAATTATTGTACCATATCGATAACATTTTAATTCTTTTTTTAGATACTTTATTTCAATTTTTAGAGACAATTTTACATAAGTTTATTCCTTTTTTTAATTGAATTTCGTTTTTTATATACTGAAGTCCTTAATTAGTTGACAATGAGAAATTAATCGAAAGATTTTCTCAAAATCTCAATAGAGATTTCATTAAAGAATTTTATAAAAAAAGGCAAGTAATATGAACGCACTCAGAAGAATATTCCAAAAGCATGGTGGGAAGCTAACGCTAATATTCCTTATTTTAGGTTTTTTTTATTACCTATACGGGGTAAACCCAAAATATCAAGGTTATGCACCTGACCAACCAATTCCTTTTAGTCATAAGATTCATTCAGGAGAAGTAGGGATTGATTGTAAATTTTGTCATTACACAGTTGAGCGTTCTGAGCATGCAAGTGTTCCTGATTTGAATACATGTATGAAGTGTCATACTGAAGTTGCAGGTGATAGTCCTCATATCCAATTCATTAGAAAATCTTATGAAGCAGGAATCCCCATTCGATGGAATAAAGTCTATGATCTTCCTGATCATGCTCATTTTAGTCATAAAGCTCATGTAGCCAGAGGGATTGAGTGTCAAACTTGTCATGGACCAGTTGAGACTATGGATAAAGTCTATGTTTATACAGAGTTCAACATGGGTTGGTGTGTGAACTGCCATCGACAATACACCGAAGAAACTACCCCTGCTGGTAATAACAACGCTATTGCTATCACAACTTGTGGAACATGTCATTATTGATTTCATAACTGCATAATTGAGGGATATGAAGATGGAAAGAAAAACCTATTGGAGATCCTTAGAAGAAAAAGCTCAACCTGAGATTGAGAACTGGAAAACCCCTGAGTTTGAATATACACTCAAAGAAATGATGGAAATTGCAAAATCAAAGAAACTTTCTCGAAAAGACTTCATGAAGTTCTTGGGAGCTTCTGCTGTAATGGTAACTGCTGCATGTAGAAGACCTACAGAGCAAATCATCCCAGCTGTCATTCAATCGCCAGAATACACCCCAGGGGAAAAAGTTTATTATGCTTCTGCAACACCAGAGGGAACGGGTATAATCATTCACACACGAGAAGGAAGACCCATCAAAATCGCAGGAAATCCGGATCATCCCTTAACAAAGGGAGGTGTGTCTGGACGAGAAGTGGCTGATATCATGGATTTATACGATCCTGATCGTTTGCGATATGCTGTGCGAATCGAAAACAAAAGAAAGTCTAAAACTTCAAAAGAAGAAATCATCAGTGAAATCCAAACCAAAATCGAATCTGAAAATTATGTATTAATAACAGGTCCGATTCAAAGTCCAACATCCAAAAAGTTAATCAATGAATTTATCAAACAATTCCCAAATGGAAAGCATTATGAGTTTCGTCCTGATCCAACATTAAGAACCATTGCAGAAGGACAAAAGTTATCTTATGGAACGAGTGTTGTTCCTTACTTCCGATTTGATAAAGCGAAACTTGTAGTAGCTATTGAAAATGATTTCATGGGAACATTCCCGGGAGCTCAAGTATATAGTAGAGCGTTTACAGAAAAACGAAATTTAAACTACAAGAAGCAACAAGATTACAATAGCTTGATTGTTTTTGAGTCCATGTTTACGACCACTGGTGGCTATGCAGATCATCGTTTCCCCATCAAACCCGGAGATGCTTATCTCATAGCGTTGTCGATAGCAGCGGAGTTAAACAATCAATTAATGGTAGGACCTTTTGCTAAAAATGATCAAGTTCGATCTCTTTTACAAAACTACATCCCTGAGAAAATAGAAGGAATGGTGGGTGTGTCTTCATCTATTCTCAAAAAAGTGGCAACAAAACTAAGCGAAAACAAAGGAAGTTCCATAGTAATTGCGGGTTCGCCCTTGGCTGAAGATCAAAATGCGTTGAACCTTCAAATAGCTGTAAACTTTATCAACCATATCTTAGGAAATGACGGGAAAACCATTGATTATCAAAATCCGATGACCATTTCACCCGGAAGCAGCATAAAAGAAATCCTACAAGTGATTGAAGATATTCGAAATCAAAAAATCAAAGTGGTTCTATTAGCAAATGCGAATTTGGTTTATCATCTACCCCCTTCTATAAAAGTAGAAGAAGCATTGAAAAATGCGGATTTTGTGGTTTCTTTTAGTGATCGCATTGATGAAACAGGTTGGGCATCAGATGCAGTTCTTCCTCTGTCACACTATATGGAGAGCTGGAGTGATGTGGAGTTAGTAAGTGGAATTCGTTCTGTGATACAACCTGTGATAAGACCCTTGTATGACACCCTTTCTTTCGAAGATTACTTAATCCAAATTTTAGGACCAAGGATTAGTGAGTATAGTTTTCATGAGTACCTTAAAAATGAGTGGGCTAAATTAACGAAAGAAAGCTTTACGAAATTCTGGATCGGAATTCTCCAAAGTGGATATTATCAAACAAAAAAATTAGATGTGCCCGGAAAAGCCGGAAAAGAAAGAAGGTTTGAGCTTTCATCTCTAGACCGATTACCCAAGGAACCAAAAAATACTACAGGATATAGAATTGGACTTTTCTATCACATTTCGTTATATGATGGAACGGGGGCAAATAATGCTTATCGTCAAGAACAACCGGATCCAATCACAAAAGTGGTTTGGTCGAACTATGTTGCTGTTTTACCAGAAACGGCAAGAAAACTCAAGCTCAAGCAAGGAAGCATAGTCGAAATCAAAACAGAAGAAGGAACATTGAAACTTCCCGTTTATTTACAGCCAGGTCTACATCCCGAGGCAATGCTCATACCATTGGGCTATGGAAGAACTTCTGCGGGTAAGGTTGGAAATAATGTAGGAGAAAATGCTATAAAAATCACTTCCATTAAAGAAGGACAATGGATACTAACCGGTATTTCTCCTTTACCCAATGGGGAGTCTCCTGTGTCCCTCACTGGAGAGCGCGTGAAGTTGGCTGTAACCCAAATGGTATATCGAACGGGAAGAAATACAGAAAATCGTGCCTTTTTCTCACCCGGGACACTACCGAATGCTCCTTATGAAGCTTCATCTCAGTATGATCGTAATCTCGTAATTGAAACCACCTATGCTGAATACAAGAACGGTTGGAAGGCACCTAAACAAGCAATTGAGTTCCCAGAAAATGCTTCTTTGATGCCCGAATGGAAATACGAAGGAACTCGATGGTATATGGTGGTTGATCTAAATTTGTGTATTGGATGTGGGGCTTGCATTACAAGTTGCAATCTTGAAAACAATATTCCTATGGTGGGTCCAAAAGAAGTTCATACAGGACGAGAAATGCACTGGATGAGGATTGATCGATATTATTCGGGTGATGAATCTAATCCTGAAGTTGTACATCAACCTATGCTTTGTCAACAATGTGGGAATGCTCCTTGTGAGAATGTGTGTCCTGTTGCTGCAACCTCCCATAGTGATGATGGTATCAATGTGATGGTATACAACCGATGTATCGGAACCCGTTATTGTGCAAATAACTGTCCATATAAGGTGCGAAGATTCAACTGGTTTGAAAACTGGGATTACATGGAAGGTGCCATCAGAAAATTACAAGATCCGCAGCAATTGGCTCTTAACCCTGATGTCACCGTTCGAAAAAGAGGTATCATGGAAAAATGCAACTTCTGCCTACAAAGACTTAATCGAGCAAGACAAGATGCACGTTTGAAGGGACTTGATCGCATTCCTGATGGAAGTGTTAAAACTGCATGTCAAGAAGTATGCCCAACAAATGCAATCTACTTTGGAGACATCAACGATCCCAACTCCGAAGTTTCTCAATTAGTCAAGAAGGGAAGAGGTTATAAGGTGTTGGAATTCTTAGGGGTAGATCCATCCATTACTTACTTAGCAAAAGTTAGAAATCCAATATTATAAGACTCAAAGAGGAATCATTATGGCACATCAAACAACACACACTTTAACAAAAGAGCAGTTAGAATACATTCACCCTACCATGGTGGAGGGTGATAAGAGCTACAAGCAGATCACAGATGATATTATCCGTCCCATCAATACTTTTCCAACAAAACTTTGGTGGATAGCCTTTGGAATTTCCTTTTCTTTCTTGTTGCTTTTATTAGCTGAAATTGTTTATCTTTTTGCAACGGGGATAGGAATCATTGGGATCAATGTTCCTGTGAGTTGGGGAACCTTTATTATCACGTTTGTTTTCTGGATTGGGATTGGACACGCTGGGACGTTGATTTCCGCAATCTTGTATGTATTTAGACAACAATGGCGAATGGCAATCAATCGTTCTGCTGAGGCGATGACGATTTTTGCGGTGATTTGTGCAGGGATGTATCCTCTTATCCACTTAGGAAGACCATGGTTTGTATTTTGGATTTTCCCTTATCCTAATGAACGGGGAACTCTGTGGCCAAATTTTCGTTCGCCACTACTTTGGGACGTTTTTGCGATTTCGACTTACTTGATCACATCACTTGTGTTCTGGTATTTGGGTCTGATACCTGATTTTGCTTCAGTTCGTGATAGAATTAAACCTGATAACTGGGTAAACAAAATCAGAAAAAAGATCTATTCAGTATTGTCGTTTGGATGGGTAGGTAGTGCCAAAGCATGGGCACATTACGAAACAACAGCCATGATATTAGCGGGACTTTCCATGCCTTTGGTTTTCTCTGTTCACACCGTTGTTTCTTTTGACTTCGCAACTTCTGTAATCCCAGGATGGCACACAACTGTGTTTCCTCCGTATTTCGTTGCTGGAGCTGTGTTTTCGGGATTTGGTATGGTTCTTACTTTGCTCGTAATAATGCGGGAAGTTTTCAATTTTAAAGAATACATCACAGAAAAGCATTTGGAGAACATGGCAAAGGTCACAATGTTGACGGGTTCTTTAGTGGGGATTGCTTATGCTACTGAGTTTTTCGTGGCATGGTATTCAGGAAGTAAATTCGAAGCTTTTACTTTCATTAATAGAGCATTTGGTCCTTACTGGTGGTCCTACTGGATTATGGTTTCTTGTAACGTTATCACACCCCAATTATTCTGGTTCAAGAAAATCCGAACCAATCCTGTAGCCTTGTGGATCATTTCCATTTTTGTCAACATTGGTATGTGGTTTGAGCGATATGTGATTGTTGTTACCTCATTACACAGAGATTTCTTGCCTGGAAGCTGGGACATGTATATCATGACAATTCATGAATATGCCATTTTGGCTGGTTCTTTTGGGTTGTTTTTCACCTTGTTCCTATTGTTTGCAAGATTCTTCCCTACCATAGCGATCGCAGAAGTCAAAACCTTAGTAAAATCACCGGAGGCAAAGGGTTATGGTCACTAAAAGAGATGATATAATAGAAAAGATATTCGAGAAGTTAGAAAAATTTTTAGATGCTTTTTTTGGAGCACAAACACGAGCCTTTAATAACTTCATTAATCGCTTTTTCGTCTATCGATATGAAGAAGCCAATACAGGGATGTATGCGGTTTTTCATTCTCCCGAAAGACTCCTAAAAGCCGCAAAAGCTGTTAGGGAAAGAGGATATGATCAATTTGATTGTTTTTCTCCTTTCCCAATTCATGGGTTAGAGTATGCAATGGGTTATCAAAGGTCAAAATTGCCCTACGTAACATTTTTTGGAGGGTTAACGGGTTTTATTCTAGCAGTGTTTGTACAAACCATATCTCACGAAAACATAATTCCCTACACCTTCACTCGAGCAATCGATGCTTACCCCAACTTGAATTCTTATCCTCTAAATTATGGTGGTAAACCTACATTCAGTTGGCCAGCCATGATACCTATATCCTTCGAATTAACAGTTTTGTTTGCTGGCTTGAGCACGGTGATAACCTTGATGATTTTATCCAGAATGCCCAAGCCAAGTAGAATTCCTTTAGATGAACGAATAACTGATGATAAGTTTGTTTTGTGGATATCAGGTAGTTCTAAAAACTATAATGAAGATCAAATAAGAGCTCTTTTTCAAGAACTCGGCGCAGAAGAAATCAAAAAGGTAGGTGAAAAATGAAAGCTGTAATGAAATATCTAACTTTATTTGCTGTTTTACCAGTTTTGTGGAGTTGTAATTACGCAGGAAACAAATCAGGTTTGCATTGGTTTTTGGATTTACATGATAACTATGCAGTTGAGTCCCAAGAAGAGGACGTTACAACTTATTTGGTTAGTTATTATAGTGCTAAACTCAAAGGTAGTGATAACATCGAAAGCCAATCAGGATTTGGTTCTACCATGAGGGTGCCACCCGAAGGGACGGTCCCAAGAAACTATATGCCTTATCTATATGATCCAAATGACTTTGATACACCAGCAAAGGAACTAAAGAACCCTTTAAAACCTACAAAACAGGTATTAGAACGAGGACAAAAACAATATAACGTCTACTGTGCCGTTTGCCATGGAGCTACAGGCTTAGGTGATGGACCACTTTCTCCAAGATTGGCAAACATCCCAGCACTTGCGGGTGATAAATCAAATGTTTTAGATTGGGAAGATGGTAGGTTTTATCACATCATAACTGTAGGAAGAGCAAGAATGAAGGCTTACGCAGCTCAAATTTTACCTGAGGATCGATGGGCAATCATACATTATATCAGATTATTACAACAAAACGCAAAGTAGAGGTGTCAAATGGCAGGAGTTGAAAAAAATTCTAATATCGAATTTCATTTCTCATCAAAACTACGCAACATTGCATTAGGTTTATTTTTAATTGGTTTGTTCTTAACGATATTGCAAATTATTTTTCCATGGCATTCTGCTCATCATCATGGTGGAGATCATCATGGAAATCCCAGGCTTTTCTATTCATTACACTTAGCGTTTTTGGTATTTCTTCCAATCACGTTGGGATCCATCTTTTTTGTTTCAGTTCATCATTTATCGGGTGCTGCTTGGAGCGTAACAATAAGAAGATTGGCTGAGACCCACTTTTGGTTCATGCCCGTCATGCTGGTGTTTCTCATTTTGATTTTGGGATTAGGTATTGATCAAGTATTTCATCACTGGGTTCATGCTCCAGAAACCGACAAACTCGTTAAGCATAAATCCCCTTGGCTCAATGTTCCTTTTTTTATTGGAAGAAACATTGTTGTTTTTATCATTTGGATCATATTTGGTTGGTATCTTTGGAAGCTCTCGGTTCAACAAGATCATGACGGAAAATTCGAACATACTCCTACCTTAGCGAAAATATCAGCTGGTTTTGCCGTCGTTTTTGGATTAACCATATCGACAACTTCTTGGGATTTAAGCATGAGTATTGAACCCCACTGGTTTTCTACCATCTGGGCTGTGTATATCTTTGCAGGAGTTTTATTGAGTAGTTTTTCTGCAATGGCAATATGGGTTTACTTTTTGAAGAAGGCTGGCTACTATGGAGATACACTAACAGAAAACCACATTCATGACGTTGGAAAGTACATTTGGGGTTCTTCCATTTTTTGGGCGTATATTGGTATAGCTTCTCAATTCTTGTTGATTTGGTATGGGCATATCCCTGAAGAAACCATCTTTTACAATACCAGAATCTATAACGACGATATGAGCCACAACCCTTGGGCTTTGGTATCACTATCTTTAATTTTTATTCGATTCGTACTGCCCTTCTTTTTGTTAATCAGAAGAGATTCAAAGAGAAATTTTGGATGGTTGGCTGCGGTTTCTGGGTTAGTGCTATTTGGTCAAATTTGGGATATGTATTGGGTATTATATCCAACATTAGATCATGGTCATTTTGTCATGATTTCCTGGCAGGAAATCGGATCGCTGCTATTATTCACTGGTTTGTATATTTTAGTTATTGGGTATGCTCTTACAAAAAGTAAGCTCATACCCATCAATGATCCACGATTAGAAGAATGTTTGCATGGACATCATTAATCAAATAATATAAGAGGGAATATATGATACGTTTATATATTTTCTTATTATCCATAATCACATTGATGCTTTATTGTAAAAAAGAACCTGAAGTATATGAAGCAACACCAGATTCTATCAATTATGGATCTATTGTCTATGCTTCAACGGAAATGAATTGTAAAAACTGCCATGGGGTAGACTATAAAGGAAATGGACCAGAAGCACGAGACTTAGATGTAAAAGTTCCAGATTTCACAGCTGAGCTAACTCCAGAAAAAACACCACTAAGTTACTTCAAAGCCATCTCTGTTGGAACTAATAACACAATAAAAGATGGCTATAATTATCATGCTTACTATTATCTCACAGATAAAGCTAAATGGGGATTAGCAAACTTTTTGTACTCTTTAGGAAAAGAACCAAAAGATTTAGAAATAAAAAAACAATGGCAGGAAGCAGTAGCAAGAGATATGAAGCAAGTAAAAGAAATTTATAAAGAAAATCGTAAATGGTATTTTGGAGAGAATACCCCGGCATCTGAAAGGACACCATCACCAGATTTAGAAAAAACAATCCAAAAAACGAATTACACAGTGGCAAAAGACATCAGTATATCAACTTTGGACGCTAAAAGAGCAGAAAAAATTTCAAAAGCAAGAGAGGATTATTTCGATGGTTATGTTCTATATCAAAATAATTGTCAAAGTTGTCATGGAGTTGGTGGAGAAGGAATACAAGGTTCAAGTCATATCGGACTTTTAGATAAATCAAGGTATGAACCTATTAAGGATATAGCACGAAGAAAAGCCGCATATGTAGGGATACCTGACCTAAAAAACACCGCTATCTCAAAAGAAAATATCCAAAAAGCTCATCAAAATTATTCATTTACAGATGAACAATGGACAACCCTAATTCAATACATTAAAGCAATCGTGGAGTAAAGTTATGGAAAAGAGAGGATATAAAACTACATCTGAATATTACAAAAACGCAGGGATTATTTGGTTTATCTTGGCAATATTTATAAGTTTTGTTGGTAGCTTACAATTACAGTTTGGTTTGTTTTCATCCAGTGAAGTGATTGGTTATGGAAAATTAACCCCAATTTTCTTGATCATCGTAATCTTTGGGAGCATACTTTCTTTTTTTCTATCTATGTTGTATGATGAACTTGATAAACTACCCATCGACCAAATAAAACCAACAATAGTTGGAAATATCTCTTTTTATGTCCATCAGCTATCTTTAGTGTTTGGATTACTAACAATCATGTTGGGAAGAAATGATGGTAGGATTTATGGTGAAATGAATTTTATTACTGATAACTTGTTTATGCTTGTTTTCACAATTGCTGTTGTCTTGACATTAGTCCATGTTAAAACTTATGGAAAAGTGAATGGCATTTTTCAGTTAATTATCTTCACCTTAGCAGGTATGATGGCAACCTTTTTTTTAGGAAATTTTGGTTTTCCCAACTCATACATCACAATTGTTCCACCCACATCTGGTTTCCAAGATGCAATCTCACAAGGTTTTTATACAACGGGAGTATTGGTATTTTTCGTTGGAATGCCATTAATTAGTATTTTCTATTCAGTGATTAAAAATTATAATCAAATCGATGATGAAGGTATAAACTTCTCTTCTTTCTTTATCATGATTGCCGTTTTAGTTTCTATTTCGGGTGGCGTTGGTTTAGGGAACTCTCCTTACCAAAATTTTTGGACATGGATTGGAAATTATGTATATTCTGTAATCAATCTACTTTTCTTAGGGTTTATGTATTATTTACATAATTTATATTACCAAACCAAAAAAGAGCATTATATTACTATTCCTGTTTTTGGAATAGCGTTGAGCATCTTTTTCTTAGTCAATACAATTTTAAGTTTACCAATCATTTATAGGTATATTCAATATACAAGTATTGATGTTTTGATTCTTCCAAATAAAGTTCTATATTTATTGATGCCACTTTACTTCTTATATACTGCCTATCAAAAACATCAATTAAAAGAACCCATTCATCCTTATCTATCAAACACATTCTTAGCTATATTTATTATCATAATGTTATTATTTGGTTTAGAAAGTATCTTACAATCATTCGCAATTTATGAAATGAAGGACGGCAATATCGTGAATAATAGCTGGGAAGTTATATTATCGAAAACCAGTTTTGTTCACTATGTAAAAATCATACTTGATATAGTTTATTTGATTATAGCATTCTTATTAGTTCCTATAGCATTCAAAACGAAAGAATTTCTGACAGAAAAAACGGCATAGGAGATGAATATGATACAGCAACCCATAAGATTATTTTTCACCATAGTTTTAATTTTAGTTATAGGTTATGCTATAACTGTTTACTTTTCTTTTGAGGTCGATTTGCATGGAAAACATTCTTTTACGCAAATACCTGAAAACCCATTAGTATTAAAGGGTTCAGAAATATACTACCAAGAGGGTTGTCAATATTGCCATACTTTGAATGTAAGAACTCAAACTTCAGAAATCAAAAGATATATAGATTTCGAAAAGTATGGCTACGATCCTTCAATTGAGCCAAATGAATTTCTCTTTTTTGCTCCTTTCCCCATAGGGATGCAAAGGATAGGACCCGATTTATCTACGGTAGCAAGTCGTTATACAAAAGAGCAGTTAGAAGAAATCCTGATAGGAAGATCAGAAAGCCCTACATTAAAAAAATATCATAATTATGCTTATTTGTTTGTGGATGAGGATTTGGATCCTTTGTTTTTGTCATGGAAAGTTCGATGGCTAATGAATAGTGGGCTTCCTATCAATGATCCTTACCAAAGAGGAATAT